>NZ_FOKH01000011.1:0-69516 GCF_900111955.1 Pseudomonas sp. NFIX10
CGCCCAAGCCCTCAAGCAAGCGGCCTCAAACGCCCGGCAGGACAAAAGTTTTATTGGCGCCAGTCACCGTGCCCGCCTGACGCGGATGGACACCAGTTGTGCGATCAAGGCGACGGCTCATCAACTGGCGCGATTGATTTACGCCATGCTCACCAAAGGCCAGCCCTACGTTGAGAAAGGGATAGAAGAGTTTGAGGAGAAAAGCCGGGGACGCCAATTGCGGGCTCTGGAGCGCAAGGCCCGCAAGTTGGGCATGCAATTAGTCAAAGCAGCATGATTTTTAGAAGCAAAAACAATGGGTTATTTTTTGTTTGATAAGAGCTTGCTCCCGCTGGACTGCGAAGCAGCCCTGGCTTTTGGCGGTTGCTGCGCAACCGAACGGGAGTAAGCTCCCTCGCCACAAAAGCATCTACCTATCCCGCGACGTGGCTCAGCGCAGGATCACCGGCGCGGTACCCCGGGGCAGATTATTGCGCTGCACATAGTCGGCACCCGGCCTTGATGCGCTTGATAACGTCATAGATGTCGCCATTGGACGCCGCTGTGTGGGGCGTGCCCTGGGTCAGTCGCATCATGGCTGGCTGATCCGGCGCTATCGCGAGCAAGCTCGCTCCCACAGTTTTTTGCGTCTTTAAGGGGTATTGGTTTCCAAACGGAAATCCGGGGCGTCGAGGCTGGCCACCGGGTAACCCTGGAGGTCCCCGTATTCGGTCTTGACCCCTGGTTTCTCGGCTTCTTCCTCGCGCTTGAGGTATTCCTTGTCCTGCAGGTCGGCGATCACCGCTTCGCGTTCGTGGCTCTTCTTGATCTGGGTCCGCGCGCCGTCGACGTTGCCGGACGCCAACTGCTGGCTGGTCTGGGCCCATTCGTTGTCGTAGTTGCGAAAGGCCAAAGCATTAAAATCCGATGAAAATAGGCTTCCAAGCCACATCCGCCCTTGAGCCGAAGCCATTGGAAGTGAACAATGTGTTACTTCTTATTACCAACTGAGAGTCATTCATGACTGCGCCGTTCCGTTTCCTGGCCTGGCTTGTACTGCCATTGCTAGCTTTGTGCAGCACTGCGCTGCAAGCCGACACCCTCGAGAGTGCCCCCCAGGCGCTGCATTTGCTGGATTACATCGGAGCGGATTACCCGGCGACGGTCGAGGCGGGCAAGGTCATCGACGAGGCGGAGTACCGCGAGCAGTTGGAATTGACCCGGGCGCTGGAAGGGTTGGTCGCCGGGTTGCCGGCCAAGCCGGAAAAGACTGGGCTGGTCCAAGACATTGGCACCCTGCGCACGGCGATCACCCAGCGCCAGGACGGCGGCGATGTCGCCCGCCTGGCGCGGCAACTGGGGGCCAGGCTGGCGGTAGCGTATGAAGTCAGCCAGGCACCGGTCATCACGCCCGACCCCACCCGCGGCGCGCCACTGTATGCGCAGAATTGCTCGGTGTGCCACGGCGCCAACGGTGCCGGCGACGGTCCTGCCGGTGTTGGCCTGGAACCGCCGCCCTCCAACTTGCGCGACGCCCAGCGCCTGGATCGCCTGAGTCTCTACGCGATCTACAACACCCTCGGCATGGGCATCGAAGGCACCGACATGCCGGCCTTCGCCGATCAGCTCGACGACCGTCAGCGCTGGGACCTGGCCACCTACATCGCCAGTTTCAGCGCCGACCCGGCCGCGGCCAAAAGCGAACAAGTCTTCAATCTCGCTGACCTGGCGCGCCAGACCCCGGCCGAAGTGCTCGCCGCGCAAGGCCCCGCAGCGGCAGCGACATTCCGTGCCCAGCGCGCCCAGCCGCCGCAGGTGCAACGTGGCCCGGCGCAGTTGCTCGACTACACGGCCGCCACCCTGGATAAAAGCATCGCGGCGTATCGCACAGGTGACCACGACCAGGCCTATGACCTGTCGGTAGCGGCTTACCTGGAAGGTTTCGAGCTGGTGGAAAGCTCGCTGGACAACGTCGATGCCAACGTGCGCAAGGACACCGAAAAGGCCCTGATGGCCTACCGTCAGTCGTTGCAGGACGGTTTGCCGGTGGAGCAGGCCGTACAGCGCCTGGACGCGGCCAAGGCCAAGTTGAAGGAGTCCGCCGGCCTGCTGGGTGGCGATGGCTTGAGCTGGTCGCTGAGCTACATCTCCGGGTTGCTGATCCTGCTGCGTGAAGGGTTGGAAGCGATTCTGGTGCTGGCGGCGATCCTGGCGTTCCTGCGCAACACCGGTCAGCAGTCGGCGGTGCGCAGCGTCAACGTCGGTTGGGGCCTGGCGCTGCTGGCCGGCCTGGCGACCTGGGGGCTGGCGGCGTATGTGATCGACGTCAGCGGCGCCCAGCGCGAGCTGCTCGAGGGCGCGACGGCGTTGTTCGCCAGTGTGATGGTGCTGTGGCTGGGTGTCTGGATGCACGACCGTCGTCACGCGGCGGCCTGGCAGGATTACATCAAGAGCAGCCTGGTGGGCGGCGGTGGTCGGTTTGGTTTTGCGATCCTGGCGTTCTTTTCGGTCTACCGCGAACTGTTCGAAGTGATCCTGTTCTACGAAACCCTGTGGTTGCAAGCCGGTCCTGCCGGGCATAACGCCGTGCTGGCCGGCGGCGCGACGGCGCTGGTGCTGCTGGTGGGGCTGGCCTGGGTGATCCTGCGCGGCTCGGCGAAACTGCCGCTGGCGCTGTTCTTCAGTATCAACGCCGCGTTGTTGTGCGCACTGTCGGTGGTGTTTGCCGGTCATGGCGTGAAGGCGTTGCAGGAAGCGGGGATCTTCGGCACCCACCCGGTGGCGTTCTTCGACTTCGACTGGCTGGGCATTCATGCCGATGCCTATTCGCTGGCCGCTCAAGTGGTGGCGATCCTGGCGATCGTGGTGCTGTATGGGCGCAGTTGGGTGGCGGAGAAGCGTCGGGTCCAGGTTTCCTGACAGCATTCGCTGCGCTCGTAATCGCGAGCAAGCTCGCTCCCACAGGATGTAGGCTGTCCTTGTGGGAGCGAGCTTGCTCGCGATGCATTTAAAAAGAGGAACAACCCCAATGCGCGTATGGATCGACGCCGATGCCTGCCCCAAGGCAGCGAAGGAGCTGGTGGTCAAGTTCGCCCTGAAGCGCCGGTTCGAGGTGGTGCTGGTGGCCGGTCAACCGCAGATCAAGCCGGCCCTGGCCTGCGTGAAATTGATCGTGGTGCCCAGCGGCCCCGACGCGGCGGACGACTACTTGGTGGAACACGCCGTGCCGGGTGAGTTGGTGATCTGCAGCGACGTGCCCCTGGCCGACCGGTTGGTGAAGAAGGGCGTCGCGGCCCTGGACCCGCGAGGCAAGGAATTCGATGCGCAAAACATGGGCGAGCGGCTGGCGGTGCGAAACCTGTTCACCGATCTGCGCGAACAGGGCCACATGGGCGGCGGCCCGGCGGCGTACAGCGAGCGGGACAAGCAAGGGTTCGCCAATGCTTTGGACCGGATACTGACGCGCTTGGCCCGATTGCCTTGAATCATGCCCACCCCCTGTGGGAGCGAGCTTGCTCGCGATGCGGTGTATCAACCAATGCAAATGTGGCTGAGCCGACGCTATCGCGAGCAAGCTCGCTCCCACAGGGGCTCGGCGTGTTGCTAGGCGTCGTTCTCGTGCGTCAGCTCCAACACCCGGTCCACCAGCTTGTTGATGCCTGAGGCCGCTTCGCTGATGTTCTGCGCCAGCATGTAGGCCGGGGTGCTGACCAGTTTGCGCGCGCGGTCTTCGACGATGTCGGTGACCGCGCAGTCTTCGTGAGTCCCCCCCATTTTGCCCACGGCTGCCGCCGTGTCCGGGTCGTTGCCGATGGTGCACGTCACCCCCGGGCCATAGATTTTGGCCGCCAGGGCCGGGGAGATGCAGATCAGCCCGACCGGTTTACCCGCCTCGGCAAAGGCCTCGGTCAAGGCCAGGACCTCTGGCTGGACGCTGCAGCCGGCGCCTTCGACGGCAAAGTTGGAGAGGTTTTTCGCCGAGCCAAAACCACCGGGTACGATCAAGGCGTCGAAATCCTCGGCCCTGGCTTCACGCAAATCCTTTACGTTGCCCCGGGCGATCCGCGCCGACTCCACCAATACGTTGCGGCTCTCGGGCATTTCCTCGCCGGTCAGGTGATTGATCACATGCAATTGGGCAATGTTGGGGGCGAAGCACTGGACCTGCGCTCCGCGCTGGTCGAGACGCAGCAAGGTGATCACGCTTTCGTGGATCTCGGCGCCGTCATAGACGCCACAGCCGGAAAGGATCACTGCAATTTTTTTGCTCATGGGCTTTTCTCCAGATTCATGGCGTTAAATGTCTACTAATTTGTCACTCGTTGCCATAGGGGGATCGGGCAGCTACACCTAATCTGCCGACTATCTCCCTGCCTCCCATGCCCGGGTTGCGTCATGAACTTCATCCTGTATGCCGTGCCGTTCTTCTTCGTGCTGATCGCCGTCGAGTTGCTGGCCGATCGCTGGCGGGGTGTGAGCCACTACCGCGTGGCGGACGCGATCAGCAGCTTGAGCACCGGCGTGCTGTCGACCACCACGGGCCTGTTGACCAAGGGCGTGGGGCTGCTGACCTACGCCTTTGCGCTGAAACACCTGGCCATCATCGAACTGCCTGCCGACCGGGCCTGGACCTGGGTGTTCGCTTTCGTGCTCTACGACCTCTGTTACTACTGGCTGCATCGCATGGGCCATGAGCGCAACATCCTCTGGGCCGCCCATTCGGTTCACCACCAAAGCGAGGACTACAACCTGTCCACCGCGTTGCGCCAGACCAGCACCGGGTTCCTGTTGAGCTGGGTCTTCTACGTCCCGCTCGCCGTACTGGGCGTGCCGCTGGTGGTCTTCGTCAGCGTCGCGGCGTTGAATCTGCTGTACCAGTTCTGGGTCCACACCCAGCACATTCCCAAGCTCGGCTGGCTGGAGTGGTGCTTCGTGACGCCGTCCAATCATCGTGCCCACCATGCACAGAACCCTCTCTACATGGATCGTAACTACGGCGGGGTGTTCATTATTTGGGACCGTCTATTTGGCACCTTCCAGGAAGAAGACGATAACGAGCCGGTGATTTTTGGCGTGACCACGCCGCTGGCGAGTTGGAATCCGTTGTGGGCCAACCTGCAATTCTATGCACAGCTGTGGGCCGATGCGCGGCGGGCTGGGCGCTGGCGGGACAAGCTGCGGATCTGGTTCATGCCCACCGGTTGGCGTCCGGCGGACGTTGCGGCCCAGTACCCGCTGAACAAGCCGGACCTGAGCCAGTTCCGCAAATTCACCGTGCCGCTGGACCCGCGCCAGCAGTGGTACGTGGGGCTGCAGTTCTGCGTCTACATTGCCTTGGGCAGTTATTTGATGAACCTTGAAAGCAGCCTGCCGGTCGCCGCCCTGGTGCTGGGGTGGGGCGCGGTGGCGTTCGGTCTGTTCGTGTTGGGCGTGGCCCTGGAGAATCGCCCGTGGGCGCTGAAACTGGAGCTGTTGCGGCTGGCCTCGAACCTGCCGCTGGTGTGGCTGGCGCCCTTGGCCGGGTTGTGGCCGGCCAGCGCTGTGGCCTGGGTCGGGCTGCTCAGCTACAGCCTGCTCAGTGGCATCGGGCTGTATTGCTGCCGCAGCCGGTTCACTCGGTGGGCGTCGTAGGTGCGTCGGACTTGGCTTGTTCCAGGCGTTCGGCTTCGAGGACTTTCCTGGCCAGCCGCGCATTCTTGATCCGTCGGCGCAACCACAGGACCAGGCCCAGCACCAGCAGCGCGCCGAGTACCCACAACTCGTATTTCTTGATGCTGCCCAACATGCCTTCCAGCACGGCGCCGAAGTGGTACGCGGCAGCGGCCAGGGCCGTGGCCCAGACCGCCGCACCGATGCCGTTGAGCAACAGGTAGCGGCCCGGCGGGTAGCCTGACAGGCCGATCGCCACCGGCATCACCGTGCGCAGGCCATAGACGAAGCGGAAGCTCAGCACCCAGATGTCCGGATGCCGGCGAATGTGTTCCAGCGCGCGATCCCCCATCAACTGCCAACGCGGCTTGCGCGCCAGGAGCTTGCGGCCGTGCTTGCGTCCCAGGAAGTACCATAGCTGATCGCCCGCGTAGCTGCCGCAGAAGGCCACGACCACTACCAGGTTGATGTCCATATAGCCACGGAACGCCAGGAAACCTGCGAGCACGAGGATGGTTTCGCCTTCGAAGAACGTGCCGATAAACAAGGCCAAGTAGCCGAAGTCATGCAGAAATTGTTGGAGCATTGTCTGGGTGCTGGCGAAATGAACGCGCAGCCTAACCCTTCAGGCACATTCAGGAAAGTATCGAAATGTGTCTCGACGTGAACAATTCCTACAGAAGACAATGACTGCGACTACCGGCCGCGCTTTAGCACAACTGTCACACGTTCGTCATAATGTCCGCTTATAACTGTCACGCTCGCCCGTCTGCGGGCTCAGGAGTCTGCCGTGAGCTTTACCCCCGCCAATCGTCTGTTCCCTGCTACCCGCCTGCGTCGCAACCGCCGTGATGAGTTCTCTCGTCGGCTGGTGCGTGAAAACGTGCTGACCACCGATGACCTGATCCTGCCGGTATTCGTGCTGGACGGTGAGAACCGTCGCGAAGCGGTGGCGTCGATGCCCGGGGTGGAACGCCTGACCATCGACCTGCTGCTCGAAGAAGCCGCCCACTGGGTCGAGCTGGGCATTCCGGCGCTGGCCCTGTTCCCGGTCACGCCACCGGCGCTCAAGTCCCTGGACGCCGCCGAAGCCTGGAACCCGGAGGGCATCGCCCAACGTGCGACGCGTGCCCTGCGTGCGCGTTTCCCGGAGCTGGGGGTGATCACCGACGTGGCGCTGGACCCGTTCACCACCCACGGGCAGGACGGTATCCTCGATGAAGAGGGCTACGTGCAGAACGACATTACCGTCGATGCACTGGTCAGGCAGGCGCTGTCCCATGCCGAGGCCGGTGCCCAGGTGGTGGCCCCCTCGGACATGATGGACGGGCGCATCCAGGCGATCCGCGAAGCCCTCGAGGTGGCCGGTCACGTCAACGTGCGGATCATGGCCTATTCGGCCAAGTACGCCAGCGCCTATTACGGCCCGTTCCGCGATGCGGTCGGTTCGGCCCTGAACCTGGGCAAGGCCAACAAGGCCTCCTATCAGATGGACCCGGCCAACAGTCAGGAAGCCTTGCACGAAGTGGCGGCTGACTTGTCAGAGGGGGCAGACATGGTCATGGTCAAGCCTGGCATGCCCTACCTCGACATTCTTTGCCGGGTCAAAGACGAATTCAAAGTGCCGACCTTTGTTTATCAGGTCAGCGGCGAGTACGCCATGCACATGGCCGCGATCCAGAACGGTTGGTTGGGCGAAGGGGTGATCCTGGAGTCCTTGACCGCTTTCAAACGCGCAGGTGCCGATGGCATCCTGACTTACTTTGCCGTGCGCGCCGCCCAATTGTTACGAGAGCAGAAATAGCCTCCCAGGAACTTGCGATGAATACCGAAGGACTCTCCGAAGTTGCCGTAAAAGACGCTCAACCCGTGGTCGAGCAAGTTGCCGAAACACCGCCGGAGTTGGAGCCCGCTCCCCCGGCCGTCATCGAGCCCGCCCCGGCACCGGCGATTGCCATTCCGAACCTGGATGACAGCAGCCTGTACATCCATCGCGAGCTGTCGCAACTGCAGTTCAACATCCGCGTGCTGGAGCAGGCGCTGGACGAGTCCTATCCGCTGTTGGAGCGGCTGAAATTCCTGCTGATCTTTTCCAGCAACCTGGATGAGTTCTTCGAAATCCGCGTCGCCGGCCTGAAGAAGCAGATCACCTTCGCCCGTGAACAGGCAGGGGCCGACGGCTTGCAACCGCACCAGGCCCTGGCCCGCATCAGCGAGCTGGTCCACGGCCATGTGGACCGGCAATACGCGATCCTCAACGACATCCTGTTGCCGGAGTTGGAAAAGCATCAGGTGCGCTTCATCCGCCGGCGCTACTGGAACACCAAGATCAAGACCTGGGTGCGCCGCTATTTCCGCGACGAGATCGCGCCGATCATCACGCCGATCGGTCTCGATCCGACGCACCCGTTCCCGCTGCTGGTCAACAAGAGCCTGAACTTCATCGTCGAACTGGAAGGGATCGACGCCTTCGGTCGCGATTCCGGCCTGGCGATCATTCCGGCGCCGCGCCTGTTGCCGCGTATCATCCGTGTGCCGGAAGATGTCGGCGGCCCCGGCGACAATTATGTGTTCCTGTCGTCGATGATCCACGCCCACGCCGATGACCTGTTCCAGGGCATGAAGGTGAAGGGTTGCTACCAGTTCCGCCTGACGCGTAACGCCGACCTGTCGGTGGACACCGAGGACGTCGAAGACCTGGCCCGCGCCCTGCGCGGCGAGCTGTTCTCCCGTCGCTACGGCGATGCGGTGCGCCTGGAGGTGGCCGACACCTGCCCGAAACACCTGTCCGACTACCTGCTCAAGCAGTTCAACCTGCACGAGACCGAGCTGTATCAGGTCAACGGTCCGGTCAACCTGACCCGACTGTTCAGCATCACCGGCCTGGACAGTCACCCGGAACTGCAATACCTGCCGTTCACGCCGCAGATCCCGAAACTGCTGCAAAACAGCGAGAACATTTTCAGCGTGATCAGTAAGCAGGACATCCTGCTGTTGCACCCGTTCGAATCGTTCACGCCGGTGGTCGACCTGCTGCGCCAGGCCGCTAAGGACCCTCACGTCCTGGCGGTGCGCCAGACCCTGTACCGCAGCGGCGCCAACTCGGAAATCGTCGATGCCCTGGTGGACGCGGCGCGAAACGGCAAGGAGGTCACGGCGGTGATCGAATTGCGCGCCCGTTTCGACGAAGAATCCAACCTGCAGCTGGCCAGCCGCCTGCAAGCGGCCGGCGCGGTGGTGATCTATGGCGTGGTCGGCTTCAAGACGCACGCCAAGATGATGCTCATCCTGCGCCGCGAGGCCGGTGAGATCGTGCGTTACGCCCACTTGGGGACCGGCAACTACCACGCCGCCAACGCCCGCCTGTACACCGACTACAGCCTGCTGACCTCCGACGATGCCTTGTGCGAAGACGTCGGCAAGTTGTTCAGCCAGTTGATCGGCATGGGCAAGACCCTGCGCATGAAGAAACTGCTGCATGCGCCGTTCACCTTGAAAAAGGGCATGCTCGACATGATCGCCCGGGAGATGCAGTTCGCCCTGGACGGCAAGCCGGCCCACATCATTGCCAAGTTCAACTCGCTGACCGATCCGAAGATCATCCGCGCGTTGTACAAGGCCAGCCAGTCGGGCGTGCGCATCGACCTGGTGGTGCGGGGCATGTGCTGCCTGCGGCCTGGCATCCCGGGGGTGTCCCATAACATCCATGTACGCTCGATCATCGGGCGGTTCCTGGAGCATACCCGGGTGTTCTACTTCCTCAACGGCGGGGAGGAGCAGATGTTCCTGTCCAGCGCCGACTGGATGGAGCGCAACCTCGACAAGCGGGTCGAGACCTGCTTCCCGGTGGAAGGCAAGAAGCTGATCCTGCGGGTCAAGAAGGAATTGGAAAGCTACCTCACCGACAACACCCACAGCTGGAGCCTGCAGTCGGATGGCCGTTACATCCGCAACACGCCCACCGGCAACCAGAACCCGCGCAGCGCCCAGGCGACATTGCTCGAGCGCTTGAGCAGCCCGGTGTTGGCGGTTCGTTAAACGTGCTCTGGGAGGGGCCGCTTTTGTGGCGAGGGGATTTATCCCCGCTGGGCCGCGAAGCGGCCCCAAAGAGTTGAAGGTAATCAGCCTGGCACAACGAGCTGGCAGATTTTAGGGCTGCTTCGCAGCCCAACGGGGATAAATCCCCTCGCCACAATAGATCTGAGTTGTGGCGGGGCTCAGTGAATGTTCAACACAATCCCGACCCGGGTCAGCCACTCGGCTTCCTGGGCGAAGTCGGCCTGGGTCAGCTGGTTTTCTTCCAGCCATCCGTCGGGGAACATCACGTCCAGTTGATCGCCGTCGGCATGCAGGGCGACCTGGGGCATTTCCTGGGTGCCACGGATGTGGTGGAACAGGATCGCAAAACGCAGCAGCACGCACAGGCGAATCAGCTTGATGCCGTCATCGCCGAACTCGGCAAATTTATCCTTGGGAATGTTGCGCCGGTGGCCGCGCACCAATAGCGCCAGCATCTGCTGGTCTTCCCGGGAGAAGCCCGCCAGGTCCGAGTGCTCAATCAGGTAGGCGCCATGCTTGTGGTAGTGATAGTGGGCAATGTCCAGGCCCACTTCATGGACCTTGGCGGCCCAGCCCAGCAATTCGCGCCAGACCCCGTCGTTCAAGTCCCAGTCATCGGCCACCTGGTCGAAGGCATGCAGTGCCTTGCGTTCGACCCGTGCGGCTTGCTCCAGGTCGACGTGATAACGCTCCATGAGCGAGCCCAGGGTGCGTTCACGCACGTCTTCGTGATGATGACGCCCCAGCAGGTCGTAGAGCACGCCTTCGCGCAGAGCGCCCTCGCAGTGGTCCATGCGTTGCAGTTCGAGGGCGTCGAAAATCGCTTCGAGGATCGCCAGGCCCGCCGGGAAAATCGCCCGGCGGTCGGGCTTGATGCCTTCGAAATCGATCTTGTCCGCTTCGCCGAGCTTGAACACCCTGCGCTTGAGCCAGGCCAGGCCATCGGCGTTGACCTCGCCAGCACCGTGGCCGCCAGCCTTGAGCGCCAGGCCGATGGCGCGAATGGTCCCGGAGGAGCCGATGGCTTCGTCCCAGGTCAGGCGGTGCAGGGCGTGTTCGATACTCATGATTTCCAGGCGCGCCGCCGTGTAGGCCTGGGCGTAGCGGGCCGGGGTGATCTTGCCGTCGCGGAAATAACGCTGGGTGTAGCTGACGCAGCCCATTTGCAGGCTTTCGCGCAACAGCGGTTCGAAGCGCTGGCCGATGATGAATTCGGTACTGCCACCACCGATGTCCGCCACCAGGCGCTTGCCCGGGGTGTCGGCCAGGGTGTGGGAGACGCCCAGGTAGATCAGGCGGGCTTCTTCACGGCCGGAGATGACTTCCACCGGATGGCCGAGGATCTCTTCGGCGCGACGGATGAATTCGCCACGGTTGCGCGCCTCGCGCAGGGCATTGGTGCCGACAATCCGCACCGCGCCCAGGGGCATACCGTTGATCAGTTGGGCAAACCGCTTGAGGCAATCGAGCCCGCGCTGGATGGACTCTTCGCTCAGCTGGCGTTCTTCGTCGATGCCGGCGGCCAGTTGGACCTTCTCGCCGAGCCGTTCAAGAATGCGGATTTCCCCGTTCTGGGCCTTGGCGACGACCATGTGGAAGCTGTTGGAGCCCAGGTCGATGGCAGCGATCAGGGACAGATTCTTGGCTTGGGATTGCGGCATGGTCAAAAAGTCTCGGTCGATAACCTCGCCATCCTGCCACGATCGACCGCTTACGCCAACGCAAAGGCGACCGCTTCGCGGTCAATCGCGAGCAAGCTCGCTCCCACATGTGTTTTGTCTCGCCTGCGCAATAGCCGGCAACCGAGAACCTGTGGGAGCGAGCATGCTCGCGATGAGGCCAGAGCCGGCACCACAAACCTCAGGCCACAGGCTCGACCGTCCCGATGAAGTTCGCCAGCTCCGCGGTCTGCGGATCGGCGAACAGCACCTTGGGATCGCCCACCTCATGCACCTTGCCCTGGTGCATGAATACCAGTTTGTCGCCTACTTCCCGGGCGAAACGCATTTCGTGGGTGACCATGATCAGGGTCATGCCCTCCTTGGCCAGTTGCCGCACCACGCTGAGCACTTCATTGACCAGTTCCGGGTCCAGGGCCGAGGTGATTTCGTCGCACAGCAGCACTTTCGGCGACATCGCCAGGGCGCGGGCAATCGCCACCCGTTGCTGCTGGCCGCCGGACAACCGGTCGGGGAAGGCATCGAATTTCTCGCCAAGCCCGACCCGCTCCAGCATCTGCCGCGCCAGCACGGCCGCCTTGGCCTTGGGCACTTTTTGAACAACTTGCGGCGCGAGCATCACGTTCTCGCCCACCGTCAGGTGCGGGAACAGGTTGAATTGCTGGAACACCATTCCGACTTTCTGCCGCAGGCTGCGCAGGTCGGCGCGGGCGGCATCGAGGTATTCGCCGTCGACTTCGATCACGCCGTCGTTGATCGACTCCAGGCCATTGAGGGTGCGCAGCAAGGTGGATTTGCCCGAGCCGCTGCGGCCGATGATCGCCACCACCTGGCCTTCCTCGACGGTCAGGTCGATGCCTTTGAGCACGTGATGATCGCCGTAGTATTTATGCAGGGCGGTAATTCTAAGCAGAGGCATGCAGTCTCCTTTCCAGGTAGCGCGCACTGAGGGACAAGGGGTAGCAGAGCAGGAAATAACCGAGGGCGACCAGGCCATAGACCATGAACGGCTCGAAGGTGGCGTTGGCGAGCATGCCGCCGGTCTTGGTCAGTTCGGTAAAGCCAATGATCGAAGTCACGGCTGTGCCTTTGACCACCTGCACGGAAAAGCCCACGGTCGGCGCCACGGCGATGCGCAGGGCCTGGGGCAGGATCACGTAGCGCAGCTGCTCCAGCGGGTTGAGGGCCAGGCTCGCCGAGGCTTCCCACTGGCCGTTGGAAATCGAGTCGACACAACCGCGCCAGATCTCCGCCAGGTAGGCACTGGTGAACAGCGTCAGGGCAATGGCCGCTGCCATCCACGGCGAAATCTCCACCCCGGCCAGCGCCACGCCAAAGAACACCAGGAACAGTTGCATCAACAGCGGTGTGCCCTGGAACAACTCGATGTAGATGCGGGCGATGTTGCGGGGCAGGGCGTTTTTGGAGATGCGCAGCACCATCACCAGCAAGCCGATCACACCGCCGCCGATAAACGCCACCAGCGACAGCGCCAGGGTCCATTGCAGGCCGGTGAGCAGGTTGCGCACCACGTCCCAGAAAGTGAAATCGCTCATTGGCCGCTCCTGGCAATGTAGCGGCGCCCCACCCAGTTCAGGAACTGGCGGATCAGCAGCGCCATGCACAAATAGATCAGCGTGGTCAGTGCGTAGGTTTCAAAGGCGCGGAAGTTGCGTGACTGGATGAAGTTGGCGGCGAAACTCAACTCTTCGGTGGCGATCTGCGAACAGACCGCCGAGCCGAGCATCACGATGATGATCTGGCTGCTCAGGGCCGGCCAGACCTTGCCCAATGCCGGCAGCAGCACCACGTGGCGGAAGGCTTCGAAGCGGCTCATCGCCAGGGCCGCGGCCGCTTCCAATTGCCCCCGCGGGATGGCCTGGATACCGGCGCGGATGATTTCGGTGGAGTAGGCGCCGAGGTTGATCACCATCGCCAGCACCGCCGCCTGCCATTCGGAAATCTGCAGGCCCAGGGACGGCAAGCCGAAGAAGATGAAAAACAACTGCACCAGGAACGGTGTGTTGCGGATCAATTCCACGTAGACGCCGAAGATCGCCGCGAACGGGCGAATGTTCCACGCCCGCACCACGCCGCCGACGATGCCCAGGCCGACCCCGAGCAACGTGCCGATGGCCGTCAGTTCCAGGGTGAACAGCGCGCCGCGCAGCAGCAGCTCGGTGTTTTGCACCACCGGCAGAAAATCGAACTGATAAGCCATGCTCAGCCTCTCAAGCGACGGTCAGAGATCGGCCGGCAGCGGCTGCTTGAGCCAGGTCTGGGAATTCTTCTCCAGGCTGCCATCGGTCTTGGCGGTGGCCAGGATCTGATTGACCTTGTCCAGCAGCGCCGGCTCGTTCTTGTTTACGCCCACGTACACCGGCGAGTCCTTGAGTTTCACCTTCAGCGCCGGAACGCGCTTGGGATTGCGTTCGCTGATGGCGACCATCACCACGTTGCCGCTGGCGATCAGGTCCACCTGGCCGGCCAGGTAGGCGGCGATGGTCGAGTTGTTGTCTTCGAAGCGCTTGATGGTGGTGCCTTCGGGGGCGACCTTGGTCAACTCGATGTCTTCGATGGCGCCACGGGTGACGCTGATGGTCTTGCCCTTGAGGTCGTCCAGGCCGTTGATCGCGGCATCGGGTGGACCAAAGACGGCCAGGTAGAACGGCGCATAGGCACTGGAGAAGTCGATGACTTTTTCCCGCTCCGGATTCTTGCCCAGGCTGGAAATCACCAGGTCGACCTTGCCAGTGGTCAGGAAGGGGATGCGGTTGGTGCTGTTGACCGGCGTCAGTTCAAGCTTGACCTTGAGCTGGTCGGCCAGCAGTTGCGCGGTGTCGATGTCCAGGCCGCGGGGTTTCATGTCCGGGCCGACCGAACCGAATGGCGGGAAGTCCTGGGGCACGGCGACCTTGAGGGTGCCACGCTTGACCACGTCTTCCAGGCCATCGGCGTGGGCGGGCAACTGACAAAGCATCAGGCTGGCAAACAGGGCTGTGAGCAGGACGCTGCAACGCTGAATCATGGCGAATCTCCGCAATCGGTGATGTGATTTCTGCGTTCGGACAGAGCACAGGCCATGCCAAGGCCACTTTTAATCGGCCAAAGCCTCGGTTTTGCTGGTGGGCAGCGGTCTTACTGGTCTGAACAGTTGCGTCGTGTTTCGCACCGTTATCGGGCGTCGGTATTTGTCGCTGAACCCTGCTGGGGCACGACTTGCCGGGCGCGGCGAATAGCTTTACAACTAGCCGTTCACTGGCCCGGTTCGTCTGAAAAAAATCATGAATTCCATCGCTCGTGCCGTTCCTGAAGTGGCCCTGCAAGCCATCCGCAAACTGATCGTCGATGAAGGCTTCGGCCCAGGCGATGCGTTGCCGTCGCAACGGGACCTGGCGCTGCAACTGGGCGTGAGCCGGGCGTCGTTGCGCGAAGCGCTGTCCTCCCTGAGTGCCTTGGGCATGATCAGCGTGCAGCCGGGCAAGGGGGTGTTCGTGCAGGCGCCGGTAGAGGCCCCGCGCAACGAGTCGGCGCCGGGTTGGCCGTTCGCGGCCCAGGCTTCGCCGGTGGACATCTTCCAGTTGCGCTACGCCCTGGAGGGCTTCGCGGCGGGGTTGGCGGCGGTGACGCTCAGCGCCGATGAACTCGACCGGTTGCAAGACAATGTCGAAGCCATGCGCCGGGAGTTGAAGGTCGGGGATTTCGACGCCGCCGCGCGGCTGGATTTCGAATTCCATCGGCGAATCCTGCTGGCCAGCGGCAACCAGGCGATGTTGAGCATCCTTACCGCCAGCGCCGACATCTTCCTGGAAAGCCAGAAACTACCGTTCATCCGGGCGGAGCGGGCGATGGAAACCTGGCAAGAGCACCGCAAGATCCTTCGTGCCCTGGCCCGTCGGGCTTCTGCCTCCGCGCAAAAAGCCATGCAGGAACATGTACGTAACGCTGCGCTGCGTACCGGGATTTCGTTCGTCGCCCCTACGGCTTCATGAGCCGGGCCATATCCAAATACATCTTGCGCCATAGCGAGACTCAATCAACTGCGGCTTCCTGAACCCGGGAAGGGCCGCTATGATGGGCCACGTTTTTTTGCTGATGACCCCGGAGATTTCCATGAGCAGCGATCTGATCAAACACGTTAGCGACGCTAGCTTCGAAGCTGACGTACTCAAGGCCGAAGGCGCGGTACTGGTCGACTATTGGGCTGAGTGGTGCGGTCCCTGCAAAATGATCGCCCCAGTCCTGGACGAGATTGCCGAGACCTACAAGGGCAAGCTGACCGTTGCCAAGCTGAACATCGACGAGAACCAGGAGACTCCGGCCAAGCACGGCGTGCGTGGTATCCCGACCCTGATGCTGTTCAAGAACGGCAACGTCGAAGCCACCAAGGTCGGTGCGTTGTCGAAGTCGCAACTGGCTGCTTTCCTCGACGCCAACATCTAAGCGCCGAATGCCACTGAAAAAGCCCCGCAAATCGCGGGGCTTTTTCGTTATCCGGGGCTAGACGCTTGCAAACCCAGGTGTTACATTCGGCCCCGCACTGGTTTCTCCATTGCCCCCTGCAAGCCGTCGCCGACGCTCTCCTTTCGAATAAGTACGCGATCCTGTCGCCTTCTCTGCGGCGCGGCCTCATTAAGCCAAAAGCTTAATTTCCCCCCTCCATAAATGATTACGTCATTCCTATATGAATCTGACTGAACTCAAGCAAAAGCCGATTACCGAACTGCTCGAATTGGCCGAACAGATGGGCATAGAAAATATGGCCCGTTCGCGCAAGCAGGACGTGATTTTCTCCCTGCTCAAGAAGCACGCGAAAAGCGGCGAGGAAATCTCTGGTGATGGCGTGCTGGAGATTCTCCAGGACGGCTTCGGCTTCCTTCGCTCCGCAGACGCTTCCTATCTCGCCGGTCCAGACGATATCTACGTCTCGCCGAGCCAGATCCGTCGCTTCAACTTGCGCACCGGTGACACCATCGTTGGCAAGATCCGTCCTCCGAAGGAAGGCGAACGTTATTTCGCCCTGCTCAAGGTCGACACGATCAACTTCGACCGTCCGGAAAACGCGAAGAACAAGATTCTCTTCGAGAACCTGACCCCGCTGTTCCCGACCGTGCGCATGAAGATGGAAGCCGGCAACGGTTCCACCGAAGACCTCACCGGTCGGGTCATCGACCTGTGCGCACCCATCGGAAAGGGCCAGCGTGGCCTGATCGTGGCGCCGCCGAAAGCGGGCAAGACGATCATGCTGCAGAACATCGCGGCCAACATCGCCCGTAACAACCCTGAAGTTCACCTGATCGTGTTGCTGATCGACGAACGTCCGGAAGAAGTGACCGAGATGCAGCGCACCGTGCGCGGCGAAGTGGTCGCCTCGACGTTCGACGAGCCGCCAACCCGCCACGTGCAGGTTGCCGAAATGGTGATCGAGAAGGCCAAGCGCCTGGTCGAACACAAGAAAGACGTGGTGATCCTGCTGGACTCCATCACCCGTCTGGCCCGTGCCTACAACACCGTGATCCCGAGCTCCGGCAAGGTGCTGACCGGTGGTGTCGATGCCCATGCGCTGGAAAAACCGAAGCGTTTCTTCGGCGCCGCGCGGAACATCGAGGAAGGCGGCTCGCTGACCATCATCGCCACCGCACTGGTTGAAACCGGTTCGAAGATGGACGAAGTGATCTACGAGGAATTCAAGGGCACCGGCAACATGGAGCTGCCTCTGGATCGTCGTATCGCCGAGAAGCGTGTCTTCCCGGCCATCAACATCAACCGTTCCGGCACACGCCGCGAAGAGTTGCTGACCGCCGACGACGAGTTGCAGCGCATGTGGATCCTGCGCAAGCTGCTGCATCCGATGGATGAAGTCGCCGCCATCGAGTTCCTGGTCGACAAGCTGAAGACGACCAAGACCAACGATGAGTTCTTCCTGTCGATGAAACGCAAGTAATACGAAGCACGCTTCAAAAAAGGGCGCCCTGAACGGGGCGCTCTTTTTTTTCGCGGAATTTGTATCAAAATAGACAACTTTCCCAGGCCGGTAGTGTCCGTGCTTGCATCATCTCGTAAACGACAAGGATCGTTATGCACACATTCGGCAACCGCCGTGACATCGACGGTTTGAGGGCTCTTGCCGTTATTCCTGTGGTGCTGTTTCACTTCGGTTTCAGCGCATTCAGTGGTGGCTTTGTCGGTGTTGACGTTTTTTTCGTCATTTCCGGTTTCTTGATAACCAGCATCCTGTTTCGCGAGATCGGTGCGCAGCGTTTCAGCTTCGTCGATTTTTGGGCGCGTCGTGCGCGGCGCATCATTCCAGCCTTGAGCGTGGTGCTGGTGGCAACGCTGGCCCTGGGTTGGTTGCTGCTGTCGGCCAAGGATTTTTCGGAGCTGGGCAGGGCGGTTCGTTATCAGGCGCTGTTCATTTCCAATATCCTGTTCATGCGTCAGGACGGTTACTTCGAGCCCGCGTCGGACCTCAAACCCTTGCTCCACACCTGGTCCCTGGCGGTTGAAGAGCAGTACTACATCTTCTTCCCGCTGCTGATGGTGTTGTTGATGCGCCATGTTCGCCATTGGCGCTGGGTGCTATTTGCCGTGCTGCTGGTTTCTTTCGGACTGAATATCGCCTCTATCGATCGCAAGCCTGACTTCGTCTTCTTTTCGCTGCCAACACGGGCCTGGGAATTGTTATGCGGTGCAATGCTCGCGGTGTGGCCTGCATCGAAACAGCGGGTGAGGCCGTGGCTCTGTCAGCTCGCGGGTGTGGCCGGACTGGCTGCTGTCCTGGTGGCGGTTTTCACGTTTGACAAGACTACGCGATTTCCAGGTTGGGCCGCCTTACTGCCGGTGCTTGGTACCACTGCGCTGATCTGGTCCGGTGCCCAGGGTTCGACCTGGGTGGCTCAGATACTCAGTGCCAGGGCACTCGTCTGGGTTGGCCTGCTGTCCTATTCCTTTTATCTGTGGCATTGGCCGGTCTACGTCTATGCCAATGCCATTTCGCTCGACGGTATCCAGGCTTGGGAGGCGGCGGGCTGGATTTTGCTGGCGCTGGGCCTGGCCTGGTCGAGCTGGCGTTTCGTCGAGCTTCCGTTTCGTGAAAAGCGTGTGCTGGGCGCGCACAAGCCGGTGCTGGCCGCCGGTTTGCTGGCGATGGTTGCCCTGGCGGTGACGGGTTCAGTGGTGCGCTCGGCCGATGGTTTTCCCCAGCGCCTTACGGGCAAGGCCCTGGAATATGCTCAGGCGCGAGAGTGGCGGGCCGGGCAGATGGAATGCATGTTGGTGAACTCGGACAAGGACCTGGACAAGGCGTGTCTGATAGGCAGGAACAAAGAGGCGCCAGCGACTCAACTGTTTTGGGGCGACAGTCATGCCGCCGCATTGTTGCCGGCGATTGAAGAGGGTGCCGCCCGCGAGGAGCGTCCGGTATGGCTCTACAGCATGAGCGGTTGCCCGCCAATCCTGAGCGACGACCCGCGACAGCGATGCAAGGACTTTAACGAACGGACCATGGAACAGGTTCGTCGCCTGCAGATCAGCGACGTGGTGCTAGCTTCCAACTGGAGTCTTTACGTCTACGGTCGTGAGGACGGCGATAAGGCGTTGTTGCTCAACCCCCGTGATAATACCGCCGAAGCTGAGACTCGTCTGGCCGCGGCGCTCAAGGCGCGGGTGGCAGCGATAAGGGCGGCAGGCGCGCAAGTCTGGTTGTTCAAGGAAGTACCGTTGCAGCACAAGGGCGTTGTCAACCGATTGATGAGCCTGGCCCGGGTCGGGCGTTCGGCCGAGGGTTTGGGGCGCCCACTCCAGGAGCACTTGTCCCGTCAGCGTTTCCTGAGTGGCTTATTCGACTCGATGAGCGCCGCCGACCCAGGCGTGCATGTCATCGACCCGACCTCGCTCATGTGTGCGGGCCAGGTCTGCAGCATCGTGGTCGGTGGATATTCGCAGTACAAGGACGAGGATCATCTGTCTGACATCGGCAGCACCCGGCTGAGCCCATTGTTTGCACCGGTGCTGTTGGGTACAACCGACAATTGATCGCTGCCGCGCACGCACGGGCTGCTGTTTGGGCGTTAGAGCAGGTAGGATGTACGCCTATTTTCGGGGTGGCATCTCAAATGAAATTCAAGGATCTTCGGGATTTCGTGCAGCAACTGGAGCAGCGCGGCGAGTTGAAACGCATCCAGATTCCCATCTCTCCAGTGCTGGAGATGACGGAAGTCTGCGACCGCACGCTTCGGGCCAAAGGCCCGGCGTTATTGTTCGAAAATCCCACGGGCTACGACATTCCGGTGCTGGGCAACCTGTTCGGCACGCCTGAGCGCGTGGCGCTGGGCATGGGTGCCGAGGCGGTTGGCGAACTGCGCGAGATCGGTAAGCTGCTGGCGTTCCTCAAGGAGCCCGAGCCGCCGAAAGGCCTGAAGGACGCTTGGTCCAAGCTGCCGATTTTCCGCAAGATCATTGCCATGGCGCCGAAAGTCGTCAAGGACGCGATCTGCCAGGAAGTGGTCATCGAGGGCGACGACGTCGACCTGGCCACGCTCCCGGTGCAGACCTGCTGGCCGGGCGACGTGGGGCCGCTGATCACCTGGGGCCTGACCGTCACCAAAGGCCCGAACAAGGACCGCCAGAACCTGGGCATCTACCGTCAGCAGGTGATCGGCCGCAACAAGGTCATCATGCGCTGGCTGAGTCATCGCGGCGGTGCATTGGACTACCGTGAGTGGTGCGAGAAACACCCCGGCCAGCCCTTTCCGGTGTCGGTGGCCCTGGGCGCGGACCCGGCGACCATCCTCGGCGCCGTCACGCCCGTGCCCGACAGCCTTTCCGAATACGCGTTCGCCGGCCTGTTGCGGGGCAACCGTACCGAGCTGGTGAAGTGCCGTGGCAACGACTTGCAAGTGCCGGCCACCGCCGAGATCATTCTTGAAGGTGTGATCCATCCCGGCGAAATGGCCGATGAAGGTCCGTATGGCGACCACACCGGTTACTACAACGAAGTGGACAGCTTCCCCGTGTTCACCGTCGAGCGCATCACCCATCGGATCAAGCCGATTTACCACAGCACCTACACCGGCCGTCCACCCGATGAGCCGGCCATTCTCGGCGTGGCGCTGAACGAAGTGTTCGTGCCGATCCTGCAGAAGCAGTTTCCGGAAATCACCGATTTCTATTTGCCGCCGGAAGGTTGTTCGTATCGCATGGCCGTGGTGACCATGAAGAAGTCGTATCCGGGGCATGCCAAGCGCGTGATGCTCGGGGTCTGGTCGTTTTTGCGACAGTTCATGTACACCAAGTTCGTTATCGTCACTGACGACGATATCAACGCACGGGACTGGAACGACGTGATCTGGGCCATCACCACGCGCATGGACCCCAAGCGCGACACGGTGATGATCGAGAATACGCCGATCGACTACCTCGACTTCGCCTCGCCGGTGTCTGGCCTGGGGTCGAAGATGGGACTCGATGCCACGCATAAATGGCCCGGTGAAACCACTCGTGAGTGGGGCCGGGTTATTGTCAAGGATGAAGCCGTTACCCAACGGATCGATGCCATCTGGAATCAGTTAGGAATAGATTGATGCGTGTAACCTTGCAGCCTTCCGGGGCGGTGCTGGAGATACGGCCCGCCGAGCGGATTCTCGATGGCGCGCGACGCCTGGGCTATGAATGCCCGCAAAGCTGCCGCAACGGCAACTGCCACGTCTGTGGTGCGTTGCTGGTGGAAGGCCGTGTGGAACAGGCGGGCGAGGTGCGCGACCACGGTGAGATTTTCACGTGTATCGCCGAGCCGTTGGAGGATTGCGTGGTGTTGTGGGATGGCGTGCTGTCGCCGGGCGAGCTACCGGTACGCAACCTGGCGTGCCAGGTAATCGAATGCGCCGAGGTGGGCGGCGATGTCTGGCGAGTGCGCCTGCGGGCGCCAGCGGGCAAGCCACCGCGCTATCATGCCGGGCAATACCTGATGATCGAACGGGAAAACGGCGAGAAATCGGCGTTCTCCCTGGCCTCGGCGCCGCATTCCGGGCGCGAGCTGCAGTTGCATGTGTTGGTGCGCGAAAGCAGTGCACAGGCGCTGCTGGAGCAGCTGCAACGCAACCCCAGCGTGCGCGTCGAAATGCCTTTTGGCGACACGCATTTGTCCGAGTTGCCGGACGGACCGTTGGTGCTGATCGCCGCCGGAACCGGCATGGCGCAGATGCACAGCCTGATCGAGCATTGCCGTGCCGCGGGCTTCAAGCACCCGGTGCATCTGTACTGGGGCGTGCGGCGGCCGGACGATTTCTATGAAATCGAGCATTGGGACGAATGGAAAAAACTGCCGAACCTGTTCCTGCACAAAGTCGTCAGCGACTTGTGCGGTTGGGAAGGGCGCTGCGGAATGCTCCATGAAGCGGTGTGCGAGGACCTCAGCGATCTTTCCGGCGTGCACGTCTACGCCAGCGGCTCGCCGGCCATGATCTACGCCACGCTCGATGCGCTGGTGGACGCCGGCATGGACGCCCATCAAATGCGCGCCGATGTATTTGCCTATGCGCCGCGGGCTTGAGTAGAACTCATTTAGCCCAGGCTAAGGTGCTTTTGTGGCGAGGGGATTTATCCCCGTTGGGCTGCGAAGCGGCCCTCGAAATCAGAAATCAATTGATCTGACACACCGAGCGCTCGGATTTTGGGCCGCTTAGCGCCCCAGCGGGGATAAATCCCCTCGCCACAACTGTATAGATCTGCACATATGCCTATTCGATATTTAACCCATAAGCCAGATGCCGTTAAGGTATATGCCAGCGCCCCAGCATTCATGGCATCCAATTTGCGTTGGTTCTGCCGAGCGTCAGTGTCATGACGGCGCTATCTATCTTCCGACCCGCGAGGAGCCAACCGCTAACGGCCATGACCGCCATCGAATCCGCCATTACCTGTGCCTTGTACCCGCCACGACTCGAGCTGGGACCGCAGCTGACCCGTGAGCAATTGCTCGCCTCGATGCAATTGACCATGAGCCTCCACCAGGGCGGTCCGGTCTGGCTGTTCGCGTACGGTTCATTGATCTGGCGGCCGGAATGCACGGCGGTGGAGCGCATGCGCGGTCGGGTCCATGGTTATCATCGCGGTTTGTACCTGTGGTCCCATGAGCACCGCGGCACCCCGGAGTTGCCGGGGCTGGTGTTCGGGCTGGATCGCGGCGGTTCGTGCAGCGGGTTCGCCTACCGATTGCCGGAGGAGAATCTCGAGGACTCGTTGTTTGCCCTGTGGCAGCGCGAGATGCCGGTCCCCTCCTATCGTCCGCACTGGCTCAGTTGCCGTCTCGAGGATGGCAGCCGGGTGCAAGCCTTGGGTTTTGTGCTGGAGCGGCACCTGCCCAGCTATGCCGGCAACGTGCCGGACCATGTGCTGAGCCAGGTGTTCGAAAGCGCCTGTGGGCGTTACGGCACCACTCGCGATTACGTCGAGCAGACCGTCCACGCCCTGCGCAGCCACGCCATGCCAGACCGGAATCTGGAGGCGCGGCTCAAGCGCTGCCAATCAGCGCTGGATCAGGCGACCGCTTCGCGGCTCTGACTGGCTATTTGCTTGTGCCGTAGCGTGGGCGCGAGGAACGCCATTGCCAGCAGGCAGGCGACGACCAGCAGAATGAAACCGCCATCCCAGCCGAAATAGTCCACCGTGTAGCCCATCATGGCACTGGCCGCGACCGAACCACCCAAATAACCAAACAGACCAGTGAAGCCGGCAGCCGTGCCCGCCGCTTTCTTGGGCACCAGTTCCAGCGCCTGCAGACCCACCAGCATGACCGGGCCGTAGATCAGAAAGCCGATGGCGAACAGCGAGATCATGTCGACCATCGGGTTGCCCGGCGGATTCAGCCAGTAAACGATTGTCGCAACGGTCACCAGTGCCATGAACACCATGCCCGTCAGGCCACGGTTGCCCCGGAAGATCTTGTCCGACATCCACCCGCACAGCAGCGTGCCGGGAATGCCGGCCCACTCGTACAGGAAGTAAGCCCAGGACGTCTTGTCGAAGTTGAAGTGCTTGACCTCTTTAAGGTAGGTCGGCGCCCAATCCAGGATGCCGTAGCGCAACAAGTAGACGAAGACGTTGGCCAGGGCGATGAACCAGAGCATTTTGTTGCGCAGCACGTATTTGACGAAGATGTCCTTGGCGCTGAATTCTTCCTCGTGGCTGGCATCGTAGCCTTCCGGATAATCGTTCTTGTACTTCTCGATGGGCGGCAAGCCTGTCGATTGCGGCGTGTCGCGCATGACAATGAAGGCAAATACAGCGACCAGCAGCGCCACCGCTGCCGGTACGTAGAATTTGCTGTGCCAGTCGTTGAACCAGCCCATGCCAAGTATTGCCAGTGGACCGATCAGGCCGCCGCCGACGTTGTGGGCGGTGTTCCATACCGAAACCACACCGCCGCGTTCTTTCTGCGACCACCAGTGCACCATGGTGCGCCCGCTCGGTGGCCACCCCATGCCTTGGGCCCAGCCGTTGATGAACAACAGGATGAACATCATGGTTACGCTGGAGGTTGCCCACGGTGCGAAACCGAAGACGAACATGACACCGGCGGACACGATCAGGCCAAAGGGCAGGAAGTAGCGAGGGTTGGAGCGGTCGGACACGATGCCCATCAGAAACTTGGAAAGGCCGTAGGCGATGGCGATCGCCGACATCGCCACTCCCAGTTGGCCTTTTGTATAGCCTTGGGCGATCAGATCCGGAAATGCCAGGGTGAAGTTCTTGCGCAGCAGGTAGTAACCCGCATACCCAATGAAAATTCCGGCGAAGATCTGCCAGCGAAGGCGTCGATAGGTACTGTCTATTTTTTCTTCAGGCAATGGAGCCTGATGGGCGGCGGGGCGAAAGAAAGCAAACATTCAAGAGCTCCAGATTTCTTGTTTTGACTGCGGATGCGAATGTTACAGTTTCGTTACCGAAAATAGCATCGGTTCGCATCAACAAAAAAGCAGGAATGTTGGCGATATCGTGTTCTTTTATGAACATGTCGCTCAGGTATAAATGAAGGGCGGTATGGGAATGGCGAAACCGGGTCGCAGCGTGCCGACCCGGTATAAACAGTTTGGGTAAGCAATCAGCGAACCTGAACCACCACTTTTCCGACCGCCTTGCGGTGGCCAAGATCATTGATGGCTTGTGCCGCGTTGCTCAGCGGGTACACCTGCGACACCAGCGGCTTGAGCTTGCCCTCGGCGAACCAGCCGAACAATTGCTGGAAGTTGGCGGCGTTGTCCTGGGGTTGGCGTTGGGCGAAGGAGCCCCAGAATACGCCCACCACGGCGGCGCCCTTGAGCAGCGCCAGGTTCACCGGCAGTTCGGGGATGCGTCCGCTGGCGAAGCCCACCACCAGCAGCCGACCGTTCCAGGCAATGGCGCGGATGGCCTGGTCGAACAGGTCGCCACCCACCGGGTCGTAGATCACATCGGCGCCCTGGCCGTCGGTGAGGCGCTTGATTTCCTCCTTCAGGCTGGTTTCGCTGTAGTTGATCAGTTCGTCGGCGCCGGCTGCCTTGGCCACGGCAAGTTTTTCCGCGCTGCTGGCGGCGGCGATGACCCGGGCGCCCATGGCCTTGCCGATTTCCACGGCCGCCAGGCCAACGCCACCGGAGGCGCCGAGCACCAGCAAGGTTTCGCCGGGTTGCAGGTTGGCCCGTTGCTTGAGGGCGTGCATCGAGGTGCCATAGGTCATGCTGAAGGCGGCAGCGGTGTTGAAGTCCATGGACGCGGGAATCGGCAACACGTTATAGCCCGGCACCGCCACTTGTTCGGCAAAGCTGCCCCAGCCGGTCAGCGCCATCACTCGGTCGCCGACCTTCAAGTGGCTGACTTTCTCACCCACCTCGCTGACCACGCCCGCCGCTTCGCCACCGGGGGAAAACGGGAAGGGGGGCTTGAATTGATATTTGCCCTCGATGATCAGCGTGTCAGGGAAATTCACCCCGGCGGCGTGCACGTCCAGCAGCACTTCGTTCTTCTTGGCGACGGGGCTGGCGACGTCTTCCAGCACCAGCGATTCGGCGGGGCCGAATTCTTTGCACAGTACGGCTTTCATCAGGGCTATTCCTTTGGGAGTGATGGCCGATAAGTGTAGGTGTGAGAGACAACGGGTCAACGAGCATGCCCCGCCCTGATAGCCGGCTATAAGCTTGTGCTTGAACGGCGGGTCGGTATGCTGGGCCGCAAACCGGATGAGGAGTCAATTGTGAAAGCGTGGATCATGTTGATGCTGGCCCTGTCGTTGCCTGTGGCGGCGATGGCCGAAGAGGCCAAGGAAGCGAAAGAGGGCGAGGCACCGAAAGTCAGTTACATCACCCTCAGCCCGCCATTCGTGGGCAACTATGGCTTGGACGGCACGGCGAAGCTGAAGGTCTACAAGGCCGACGTGGCCCTGCGCGTGACCGGTGACGCCGCGGCTGCGGCGGTCAAGGCCAACGAGCCATTGATCCGCAACCAACTGGTGGCGTTGTTCGCCCAGCAGACCACCGAGGCGATGAACAACCTCGAAGCCAAGGAAAAGCTGCGTCAGGAAGCCTTGAAGCAGACCCAGCAGGTGATGAACGACGAGACCGGCAAGCCGATGGTGGATGATCTGTTGTTCAACAACCTGATCATTCAATAAGTCGGCGTTGTTGGGGCGACCCTATCGCGAGCAAGCTCGCTCCCACAGGGATTTGCGCTGATCACAAAATTCCTGTGGGAGCGAGCTTGCTCGCGATAGCGGTCTATCGGACCGCGAATCGCTCAAGGTTTCAACGCAATCACTGCCGCCCATTGCTCGGCCGTCACTGGCATCACCGAAAGCCGCGAGCCTTTCTGCACCAGCGGCATTTCCGCCAGGGCGGCCTGTTGCTTGAGGTAATCGAGTTTCAGCACGTGGCGGAACGTCTCGACGTGGGCCACGTCGATCGCGGTCCAGGGGTTTTTGTCCGGGCTGGCCTTGGGGTCGAAATAATGGCTGTCCGGGTCCAGGGCCGTAGGGTCGGGATAGGCCGCCTGGATGATTTTGCCAATCCCGGCGATGCCTGGCTCGGGGCAACTGGAGTGGTAGAAAAAGAACGTGTCACCCACTGCCATGGCCCGCAGGAAATTGCGCGCCTGGTAGTTGCGAACGCCGTCCCAGCGGGCCTGGCCGAGCTTTTCCAGGCCCTGGATGGACAATTCGTCGGGCTCGGACTTCATCAGCCAATAGGCCATGATTTTTTCTCCTGGGCGGTGGGTATCAAAATAGTTCGGCGATTTTATGACAAACCGACGGTCGGTTGACGCCAGCATTTGCGTGTCGGGGCCGGTTGCCGCAAAATGCCGGCCTTCCAAGCTTGACGCTGCTGCACGGCCAATAAGAAAACCGCTGCTGTCATCGTGTGTGATATGCCTTGAGGGGGGCAATCGATGAAACGCAAACCGGATTTGTTGTGGATCCTGGTCATTCTGTTCGGTCTGGGTGTCGTGACCACGGGTTACGCCCAAAGCCTGTGGACCAACAAGACCGAGGCGCCGATGGACATCACCCAGCCCGCGCCATCGCTCAAACGCTGAACCTGCTTTCCAGGCGCCGCTGATTACCGCGGCGTCGACCCCGCGATATACCATTGCCTGTCGCTGACCGTTCCCTGCAGCGGCACGTCCCAGCTTGCCTGCGCCAATCGTTCGACCTTCTGGCATTCATGGGCCAGCCCCAACAGCGTTGGCTTGTGCCACTGCTTGCGTCGCGCCAGGTACGCCAGGCTGCGGTCGTAAAAGCCGCCGCCCATGCCCAGTCGACCTCCCGCGTCGTCAAACCCCACCAATGGCAACAACACCAGGTCCAACGTCCAGACCTTGCGTTGCCGGGCGATGTTCTTGCGTGGCTCGGGGATGCGAAACCGGTTGGGTTGCATCTTTTCGCCGGGGTGGATGCGCTGGAACACCATCTTGGTCTGTGGCCACGGGCTGAGCACCGGCAGGTAAGTGGCCTTGCCCCGGCGCTGGGCCGCACGCAGCAGCAGGCGCGGGTCGATCTCGCCATCGTTGGGCAGGTACAGGGCGATGTGCTTCGCACGGCGGAATAACGGATGCTGGGCCAGTTGTTTGTACAGCCCGCGGGCGGCTTGCCGTTGCTGGGCGGGCGTCAGGGCGCGACGGGCCTGTCGTAGCAGGCGTCGAAGTTGCGGGCGGGGCAGCAGCGCAGGTTCAGTCATGTCGAGGCTTCACGCAGTGGCGATGCCGCACAGCGTAACCGCAAAACAGGACGCCCAGAAATGCCTGCGCCCGGAAACGACAATGCCAGTCCACATGGACTGGCATTGTCTGGAGTCAGGCTCCCCGGATGAACCGCTGTCGGCTTAGCCCTTGAACCCGAAAGTTCAAGGTGGAAGTTGCAGGGGGCGTTAAGGCTTTCCGTCAAGCGGACATGCACACCGGCCCCAACGTGCAACCCCCGTGGTTGTGCGTATCGGCTCAGGGACATCACCAACTGGCAAGCACCCCAGGGAGTGAGGCGAGTATACCCCAGGCAGCCTCGCGAATCAGCCCTTGCTGACGTCTGGATCGGTGGCGAGCACCAGATCCACCCGATCGAGCAGGTCGCGTACCTGCTCACGGGTCGAGCCACTGACCTGTACGTCCGGCGTATCCTGGCGATGCAGCAGGTCGTGGGTGATGTTCAAGGCGGCCATCACGGCGATGCGGTCGGCCCCGATGACTTTGCCGCTGCTGCGGATCTCGCGCATCTTGCCGTCCAGGTAACGGGCGGCGCTCACCAGGTTGCTACGCTCTTCCTGGGGGCAGATGATCGAATATTCTTTGTCGAGGATCTGCACGGTAACGCTATTGCTTGAACTCATGAGTCTTGCTCCAGGGCCTTGAGGCGCGAAATCATCGATTCGACCTTACGCCGGGCGATTTCGTTTTTTTCAATGAGGTGCGCGCGTTCCTCGCGCCAGGTTTTTTCCTGAGCTAATAGGAGTCCGTTTTGGCTCTTAAGTTGCTCGACCCGGTCAATTAGCAGTTCGAGTCTGGCCATCAGCGCTTGCAGGTCGGTGTCTTCCATTGTGTCCACTGAAGAATGTGTCTGATGGAGGGATGTAGGTCGCACAGCCTCTGATAGTCTTGGCGAGTCTGTCGATGTAGGATACAAGGCCTCCATTCTAGACATAGCGCCGTCTGGCGCCTAGCTGCCCATGCCCATTCAGAATTCCCCGTATCAAGCATTCGCCACCCTGCTGAGCACCAGCGGTCATCCTGTCTCGCCTGCCGAACTGCATGGCCTGTTGCTCGGCCGCAGTTGCGCCGGCGCCGGTTTCGATGCCGACGGCTGGTTGGCCGACGCCGCCGAGCTGCTGGAAGGCGAGCCGGCGGACAACGTCCGTAACGCGCTGATCGGCCTGCAGGAAATGGTCAAGGGCGAGTTGACCAGCGATGACATGACCGTCGTCCTGCTGCTGCCCACTGACGACACCCCTCTGGCCGAACGCGCCGCGGCGCTGGGCCAGTGGTGCCAGGGCTTCCTCGCCGGCTTCGGCCTGACCCGCCGCGAATACGCGCTGAGCGAAGAGGCCAAGGAAGTGCTGCAGGACCTGGCCGCGATCTCCCAGGTCCAGGATGCCCTGGAAGAGTCCGATGACGGCGAAAGCGACTACATGGAAGTGATGGAGTACCTGCGGGTCGCACCATTGCTACTGTTCACCGAGACCAAGAAAACCGATGCGGCGGCCCCCAAGCCGTCCTTGCATTGAATTTCAGAGGGAACCCCGTCTGCCCATGATTCATATCCCGAAATCGGAATACAGCCGTCGCCGCAAGGCCCTGATGGCGCAGATGGAGCCCAACAGCATCGCAATCCTGCCCGCCGCCGCCGTTGCGATCCGCAACCGCGACGTCGAGCATGTCTACCGCCAGGACAGTGACTTCCAGTACCTCAGCGGCTTCCCCGAGCCGCAAGCGGTGCTGGTGCTGATGCCCGGCCGCGCCCATGGCGAATACATCCTCTTTTGTCGCGAGCGCAACGCTGAACGTGAGTTATGGGACGGCCTGCGCGCCGGCCAGGAAGGGGCGATCCGTGACTACGGTGCCGACGACGCGTTTCCCATTACCGACATCGACGACATCCTGCCGGGCCTGATCGAAGGCCGCGACCGGGTGTATTCGGCCATGGGCAGCAACCCTGAATTCGACCGCCACCTGATGGAGTGGATCAACGTGATTCGCTCCAAGGCCCACCTCGGCGCCCAGCCGCCGAACGAATTCGTTGCCCTGGATCACTTGCTGCACGATATGCGCCTGTATAAATCGGCGGCGGAACTGAAGGTCATGCGCGAAGCGGCGCGGATCTCCGCCCAGGCGCACATCCGGGCGATGCAGGCGGCGCGCCCGGGGTTGCATGAGTTCAGCCTGGAGGCCGAGCTCGATTACGAATTCCGCAAGGGCGGGGCGAAGATGCCGGCCTATGGCTCGATCGTCGCGGCGGGGCGCAACAGCTGCATCCTGCACTACCAGCAGAACGATGCGCTGCTCAAGGACGGCGACCTGGTGTTGATCGATGCCGGCTGTGAAATCGACTGCTACGCCAGCGATATCACCCGTACCTGGCCGGTCAGCGGCAAGTTTTCGCCCGAGCAGAAGGCGGTCTACGAAGTGGTGCTGGCCGCCCAGGAAGCCGCGTTTGCCCAGATCGCGCCGGACAAACACTGGAACCAGGCCCACGAAGCGACGGTCCGGGTCATTACCGAAGGGTTGGTACGCCTGGGGCTGCTGGAGGGCGAGGTGGACGAGTTGATTGCCAGCGAGGCCTACCGGGCGTTCTACATGCACCGCGCCGGCCATTGGCTGGGCATGGACGTGCATGATGTGGGCGAGTACCGGGTTGGTGGCGAGTGGCGGGTCCTGGAAGTCGGCATGACGCTGACGGTGGAGCCGGGTATCTATATCGGCCCGGACAACCGCAGCGTCGCGAAAAAATGGCGCGGCATTGGCGTGCGCATCGAGGATGACGTGGTGGTGACCAAAACCGGTTGTGAGATCCTGAGCCGAGGCGTGCCGAAAACGGTCGCCGACATCGAGGCCCTGATGGCCGCCGCCCGGACGCAAGCGGCATGAGCCGGGTCAACCTGGCGATCATTGGCGGTGGCCTGGTCGGCGCGAGCCTGGCGCTGGCCCTGCAGGCCGGTGCCAAGGCCCGGGGCTGGAGGATCATCCTGATCGAGCCCTTCGCCCCCGGCGACGCCTGGCAGCCAAGCTACGATGCCCGGTCTTCGGCGTTGTCCTACGGTGCCCGGCAGATTTATCAACGCTTGGGTGTCTGGCAGGAGATTTCCCGTCGCGCCGAACCGATCAAGCAGATCCATGTGTCCGATCGCGGGCGGTTTTCCACGGCGCGGTTGTCGGCCATGGAAGAGGGCGTGCCGGCCCTGGGCTACGTGGTGGAAAACGCCTGGCTCGGCCAGTGCCTGTGGCATGGCCTGGACCCGGAGGTGGTCAGTTGGCGCTGCCCGGCGCAGGTTACGCGCATGGAGCCACTGGTCGGCGGTTATCGCCTGACCCTCGACGACGAAACCACCCTGGAGTGCGATCTTGCCGTTCTGGCCGATGGCGGTCGCTCCAGCCTGCGCGAGCAGTTGGGCGTCGGGGTGCGCAGCCGTCCCTATGACCAGAGCGCCTTGATCGCCAACATCACCCCCAGCGAAGCCCACAATGGCATGGCCTTCGAACGCTTCACCGATGACGGCCCGATGGCCTTGTTGCCGCTGCCGGAGAATCGTTGCGCGCTGGTCTGGACCCGCCAGGGCATGGACGCGCAACGGCTGGCGGCCCTCGACGAGCGCAGCTTCCTCGCCGAATTGCAGGGTGTGTTCGGTTATCGCCTGGGTACGCTGAAGCAGGTGGGTGTACGGCACCTGTACCCGTTGGCGCTGGTGGAAGCCGAAGAGCAGGTCCGTCCGCACCTGGCGATCCTGGGCAATGCCGCCCACAGCCTGCATCCGATTGCCGGGCAGGGGTTCAACCTGTCCCTGCGCGATGCCCAGGCCCTGGCCGATGCCTTGCTCGACAGCGATCGCGAGCCGGGGGATTTTGCCGTGTTGCAGGCCTACCGCGAGCGCCAGCGCATGGACCAGGCCCTGACCGTGGGCTTCTCCGACCAGGTGACGCGGCTGTTTGGCAGCAGCCTGCCGCTGGTGTCCCTGGGCCGCAACCTCGGCTTGCTGGGCCTCGACCTGCTGCCGCCGGCCAAGCGCTGGTTCGCCCGCCAGGCCATGGGGTTGGGGACGCGTCCCGATGCGTGAGGCTGGGGTGGTCATTTCTTTTCATGGGCGGCTGATGTCGCCCGCAAAACAGGCTTAAAGCATGGAATTGCGTGCAGATCTGCTGATTGTCGGCGCCGGTATGGTCGGCAGCGCCCTGGCGTTGGCGTTGCAGGGCAGTGGCCTGCAAGTGTTGTTGCTCGACGGCAGCCCGATGAGCGTCAAGCCCTTCGACCCCCAGGCCACGTTCGAGCCCCGGGTCAGTGCCTTGTCGACGGCCAGCCAGCGGATCCTCGAGCGCCTGGGCGTCTGGGAGGGCATCACCGCCCGGCGTGCCAGTCCTTACACCGACATGCACGTCTGGGACGGCAGTGGCACCGGGCAGATCCATTTTTCGGCAGCCAGCCTGCATGCCGAGACGCTTGGGCACATCGTTGAAAATCGCGTGGTGCAGGATGCCCTGCTGGACCGACTGCATGACTGCGATCTGGGCTTGTTGGCCAACGCCCGGCTGGAGCAGATGCGGCGTTCCGGCGACGACTGGCTGCTGACCCTGGCCGATGGCCGCACGTTGCGGGCCCCCCTGGTCATTGCCGCCGATGGCGCGAATTCCGCTGTGCGCCGCCTGACCGGCGTGGCGACGCGCGAATGGGATTACCTGCACCACGCCATCGTCACCAGCGTGCGCAGCACCCGGCCGCATCGGATGACGGCATGGCAGCGCTTCACCGACAACGGCCCGCTGGCGTTCCTGCCCCTTGAGCGTGACGGCCAGCACGACTGGTGCTCGATTGTCTGGTCCACTACCCCCGAAGAAGCGCAGCGCTTGATGGCGCTCGATGACACTCAATTCTGCAGCGAACTGGAACGCGCCTTCGAAGGCCAGCTTGGCCCGGTGCTGAGCGCCGACCCGCGCCTGTGCGTGCCGCTGCGCCAGCGCCATGCCAAGCGCTACGTGGCTGAAGGACTGGCGTTGATCGGCGACGCGGCCCATACCATCCATCCGTTGGCCGGGCAGGGGGTGAACCTGGGCTTCCTCGACGCTGCCGAGCTGGCCGAAGTGCTGTTGCACGCGGCCGGCCGTGGCGAACGGTTGGCGGACGTGAAGGTGTTGAGCCGCTACGAGCGCCGACGCATGCCCCACAATCTGGCGCTGATGGCGGCGATGGAGGGCTTCGAGCGGTTGTTCCAGGCCGATCCGCTGCCGGTGCGCTGGTTGCGCAACACCGGGCTGAAACTGGTGGACCGCCTGCCTGAGGCCAAGGCCTTGTTCGTGCGCGAGGCGCTGGGGTTGAGTGGGGATTTGCCGGATCTGGCCAAGGCCTGAGAGGTCCGTTGGGCTCATGGCCTAATCGCGAGCAAGCTCGCTCCCACAGGTTTCACCGGATCAAATGTGGGAGCGAGCTTGCTCGCGATGAGGCCGGCACAGCCACCTCAATCCATCTGTGCAACATTTGGAAATGTGTCCGCCCACTGTTCGATTGAGATGCCAAATGTGAGTCCTTATCATTTGCGCCTCTTTCGCCACCCAGAGACCGCTACCATGTTGGCAACCAAGCGCCTGCTGTCCGCCCTCGCCTTGACCCTGATCGGCACCACTGCCGCCCAGGCCGCCGACGAGGTGGTGGTCTACTCTTCGCGTATCGATGAACTGATCAAGCCGGTTTTCGATGCCTACACCCAGAAAACCGGCGTCTCGGTGAAGTTCATCACCGACAAGGAAGCGCCATTGATGCAGCGGATCAAGGCCGAAGGCGAGAACGCCACCGCCGACCTGCTGCTCACCGTTGATGCCGGTAACCTCTGGCAGGCCGAGCAGATGGGTATTCTCCAGCCGTTCACTTCCCCGGTGATCGATGCCAACATCCCGTCCCAATACCGCGCTTCGTCCCACGCCTGGACCGGTTTGAGCCTGCGGGCGCGGACCATTGCCTATTCCACCGACCGGGTTAAACCGGATGAGTTGACCACCTATGAAGCGCTGGCCGGCAAAGAGTGGGAAGGCCGTCTATGCCTGAGGACCTCGAAAAAGGTCTATAACCAGTCCCTGACCGCCACGCTGATCGAAACCCACGGTGCGGAAAAAACCGAGGAAATCCTCAAGGGCTGGGTCAGGAACCTGTCCACCGACGTGTTCTCCGATGACACCGCATTGCTTGAAGCGATCAATGCTGGCCAGTGCGATGTCGGCATCGTCAACACCTACTACTATGGCCGCCTGCACCAGCAGAAGCCGGACCTGAAGGTGAAGCTGTTCTGGCCGAACCAGGCCGATCGCGGCGTGCACATCAACCTCTCGGGCATCGGCTTGACCAAGCATGCGCCGCATCCGGACGCCGCCAAGAAACTGGTGGAGTGGATGACCACGCCGCAAGCGCAAAGCATCTTCGCCGACGTGAACCAGGAGTTCCCGGCCAACCCGAAGGTCGAGCCGTCCAAGGAAGTGGCGGCCTGGGGTGCGTTCAAGGCCGATACCTTGTCGGTGGAAGTCGCGGGTAAACGCCAGGCCGAAGCCATTCGCATGATGGATCGCGCTGGCTGGAATTAACCCCCCAGTCAGACACGATTCCCTGTGGCGGGTTATAAAACAGGTGCCCGCGCCAATGCGCGGGCATCATCATTTAAACGAGAGTTCCCTTTTGGCCCACCCCGCCCAACGCCGCTGGTACCCCCTGGTCTTCGCCATCGCTGCGCTGGTCCTGTTGCCCTTGAGTGTCTTGCTGCTGTCCTGGCAGAGCATCGACCAGCAAATCTGGTCCCACTTGTGGGATACGCAGATGCCGCGCTTGTTGGGCAACACCCTCACGTTGATCCTTGGCGTGGGTGTCGGCGTGACCTTGCTGGGTGTCAGTCTCGCCTGGCTCACCAGCCTGTGTGAATTCCCGGGACGTCGCTGGCTCGATTGGGCGTTGATGCTGCCGTTCGCGATTCCGGCCTATGTGTTGGCGTTCGTTTTCGTTGGCCTGCTGGATTTCGCCGGTCCCGTGCAGACGCTGTTGCGTGAATGGTTCGGCAGCGGCCTGCGCCTGCCCCGGGTGCGTTCCACCGGCGGGGTGATCCTGGTGCTGGTGCTGGTCTTTTACCCTTATGTCTATTTGTTGGCGCGCAGTGCCTTCCTGGCCCAGGGCAAGGGCTTGATGGAGGCTGCACGGGTGCTGGGCCAGTCGCCGTGGCAGGCGTTCTGGCGCGTGGCGCTGCCAATGGCCAGGCCAGCCATCGGGGCGGGCGTGGCGCTGGCGCTGATGGAAACCCTGGCGGATTTCGGCGCGGTGTCGGTGTTCAACTTCGACACCTTCACCACCGCCATCTACAAGACCTGGTACGGCTTCTTCAGCCTCTCCAGCGCTGCCCAACTGGCCAGCCTGCTGTTGCTGGCGGTGATGCTGGTGCTCTACGGCGAACGCCGGGCCCGCGGCGCTCACCGGGCCAGTAACGAGCGACCCCGGGTCAAGGCGTTGTACACGTTGCGCGGCCTCAAGGCCATGGCGGCCAGTGGCTGGTGCTTCCTGGTATTTGCCTGCGCGTTTGTCATCCCGGTGCTGCAGTTGGTGGTGTGGTTCTGGCAACGCGGTCGTTTCGACCTGGATGAGCGTTATGCCGGGTTGATCGTCCACACCCTCTACCTGGGCGGCCTGGCGGCGCTGGTCACCGTCTGTGTGGCCTTGCTGCTTGCGTTCGCCCGGCGGTTGGCGCCGACCCGTCCGATTCGTGCCGGCGTCGGCCTGGCGAACCTGGGGTATGCCTTGCCCGGTTCGGTGCTGGCGGTGTCGATCATGCTTGCGTTCAGCTACCTGGACCGTGAGCTGGTCATCCCGCTGTCGACCTGGTTCGGCGGTGCAGGCAAGCCGTTGTTGCTGGGCAGCCTGTCGGCGCTGTTACTGGCGTATCTGGTGCGTTTCCTGGCCGTGGCCTACGGCCCGTTGGAGAGCAGCCTGGCGCGCATTCGTCCGTCCTTGCCCGAAGCGGCACGCAGCCTTGGGGTCAGTGGGCCGCGACTGTTTTTCAAAGTGTATCTGCCATTGCTGTTGCCCGGCACCTTGAGCGCGGCGTTGCTGGTGTTCGTCGATGTGCTCAAGGAAATGCCCGCGACGTTGCTGATGCGCCCGTTCGGCTGGGACACGCTGGCGGTGCGGATCTTCGAGATGACCAGCGAAGGGGAGTGGGCCCGGGCCGCGTTACCGGCGCTGACGTTGGTATTGGTGGGGCTGTTGCCGGTCATCGGATTGATACGACGTTCGGCCCATCGAAACAGCTAGGTGCCAGTCCTACCTCATGCGGCTACAATGCGCGGCATTCGGTGCGGTCCGTCTGTCGGACCGGGCAACTGAGAGCGTCAGAAAACTCCTTTTTTCAGACGTTCGCGCTACGCAGTGCCCGTCCGCACCTTCGCCAAGCCCGGAAGGAGAAACCCATGGGACAGCGTACGCCTCTGTATGACCTTCATCTCGCCCTTGGCGCGAAGATGGTCGATTTTGGCGGTTGGGATATGCCTTTGCATTACGGCTCGCAGGTCGAAGAACACCATCAGGTGCGTCGCGACTGCGGTGTGTTCGATGTATCCCACATGACCGTGATCGACGTCGCCGGCCCTCAGGCCAAGGTCTGGCTGCAGCGCTTGCTGGCCAATGACGTCGACCGCTTGCAAGACACAGGCAGTGCCTTGTACAGCGCGATGCTCAATGAGCTCGGTGGCATCGTCGACGACATGATCATCTACCGCGTCGAGGGCGGGTATCGCCTGGTCTTCAACGCCTCGACCCGCGATCAGGACCTGGCCTGGATGCAGGCACAGCTCGGTGACTACGACGCGCAACTGCGTGAGCGCCCCGAGCTGGCGATGCTGGCGATCCAGGGCCCCCACGCCCGGCAGAAGATTGCCGAGCTGGTCACACAATCCCGTGGGCAAATCATCCAGCAACTCAAGCCTTTCGAAGGGCGCGCCGACGGCGAATGGTTCATCGCCCGGACCGGCTACACCGGCGAAGATGGCCTGGAAATCGTCCTGCCCGCCCAGGAGGCCCCGAGTTTCTTCAACGACCTGGTCGGCGCTGGCATTTCGCCCATTGGCCTCGGCGCCCGCGATACCTTGCGCCTGGAGGCCGGCATGAACCTCTACGGCCAGGATATCCACCAGGATGTTTCACCGCTGGCTTCGAACATGGCCTGGAGTATCGCCTGGGAACCGGCGAGCCGTCAGTTCATCGGGCGCAGTGCGCTGGAAGCCGAGCTTGCCAGCGGTGTGCAGCACAAACTGGTTGGGCTGGTGCTGGAAGAGCGGGGTGTTTTGCGCGCCCATCAGGTGGTTCGCATCGCCAATGTTGGCGAAGGGGAGATCACCAGTGGTAGTTTTTCTCCTACGCTTAGCAAGTCGATCGCCCTGGCACGTGTTCCGATGGCAACCGCCGACCGTGCCGAGGTAGAAATTCGCGGCAAGTGGTACCCGGTACGGGTGGTCAAACCGACCTTCGTCCGCCATGGCAAAACCCTGATCTAACCTTTTGCGGCGGGCCGCTGGCCGCTGACACTTTCTATTGAGGACACAGAATATGAGTGATATCCCTGCCGAACTGCGTTTTGCCGAAAGCCATGAATGGGCGCGTCTGGAGTCCGACGGCTCCGTTACCGTGGGCATCAGTGATCATGCGCAGGAAGCCTTGGGCGATGTGGTCTTTGTCGAGCTGACTGAAGTCGGTAAGGCTTTTGCCGCAGGTGACCAGGCCGGCGTGGTGGAGTCGGTCAAGGCCGCTTCCGATATCTATTCCCCGATCGCAGGTGAAGTGATTGCGGTCAATGAAGAGTTGAGCGGTTCGCCTGAGCTGCTGAACTCCGATCCGTACGGCGCCTGGATCTTCAAGCTCAAACCGAGCAACACGGCTGAGCTGGATAAGTTGCTGGACGCGGCGGGTTACAAGGCTCTTATCGGCGAATGAGGACGACTTCCCCTGTGGGAGCGAGCTTGCTCGCGATAGCGGTGGATCAGCGGCATTGATGTGGGCTGACACTCCGTTATCGCGAGCGCGCGCTCCCACAGGGGGTTGGGACAGCCTTGGGATTTTCACCGGGCAAAAAAATGCCGCTCATCGAGCGGCATTTTTCATGGCCCGGAATCAGTCCTGGGCGACGGCGTTTTTCGCCAGGATCGCGTTGGCCAGTTCCATGTCGGTGGCTTGCAGGCCTGGGTTGTCGGCACGCACTTTCTGCATCGCCGCTTCCAGGTAAGGGCCACGGATACCGCCATCACTGGCGACGAAGCTGCCGGCATCGTCCTGGGCGGCGACGATCAGTTTGTGATCCTTGAAGGTCAGGTAGGTGGAACCGGTGGTCGCACCGGACGAGATGACGTTACGCCAAAACGTGTCGGCCATTGCCGAGCCAACAGAAAGAGACAGCAAGGCTACGGTAGCGACAGCAAGTTTGAGACGCATGATAGGTGACTCCACTGGGTTAACTATGATGTTGGATTACCGGCGTCTCGATTCAGTTCCATGACTTGTCAGTCAGCCCGCTCCACCTGCAGCACCGCCCCCTCCTGCGCCACCACCCTGACCCGTGTGCCAACGGATGATTCGGGCCCCTTGGCCAGCCAGACACTGTCGGCCACCTTGATCTTGCCGCGGCCATCGACAATCGCTTCATGCACCAGGAAGACCTTGCCGATCAGTTCCTGCCCGCGCAGGTTCAGGTGCGGCTGATCGCTTTGGCGCACAGCGCTGCGCTGGCGTCGCCACCAGTACAGTGCCGTGGCGATGGCGAACAGGCCGAACAACAGGAACTGCAGTTCCCACGGCATCTGCGGCAGGACGAACGTGAGCACGCCGACTGCCGCGGCGGCCATGCCGATCCACAGCAGGTAACCACCGGCGCCGAACACTTCAAGGATCAGCAGGATGACACCCAGCGCCAGCCAGTCCCAGTACGACATGTGTTGCAGGAACCCCCACATACGCGCGCCTCAGGCTTTCTTGCTGTCGAAGGTGGCCCTGACGATCTCGCCGATGCCACCGACCGCACCGATGACCTGGCTGGCTTCCAGCGGCATCAGGATCACCTTGCTGTTGTTGGCTGACGCCAGTTTGCCCAGTGCATCGATGTATTTCTGCGCGACGAAGTAGTTCACGGCCTGGACGTTACCGTCGGCAATGGCCTGGGACACCACTTGGGTGGCCAACGCTTCGGCTTGCGCCTGGCGCTCGCGGGCCTCGGACTCCAGGAATGCCGCCTGGCGGCTGCCCTCGGCCTCGAGGATCTGCGCCTGCTTCTTGCCTTCGGCGGTGAGAATCGCCGACGCTCGCAGGCCCTCGGCTTCGAGGATCTGGGCACGCTTGATACGTTCGGCTTTCATTTGCCCCGACATGGCGGCCATCAGGTCCGCAGGGGGGCTGATGTCCTTGATCTCGATGCGGGTGATCTTGATGCCCCACGGCGCCGTGGCTTCATCGACAGTGCGCAGCAATTTTTCGTTGATGCCGTCGCGCTGGCTCAGCATCGCGTCCAGCTCCATGGACCCCAGCACGGTGCGGATATTGGTTTGCAGCAGGTTGCGGATGGCGTGTTCGAGGTTGTTGACCTCGTAGGCCGCCTGGGCCGTATTGACCACCTGGAAGAAGCACACGGCGTCGATCTGTACCGTGGCGTTGTCGGCGGTGATGACTTCCTGGGGTGGGATGTCCAGCACGCTTTCCATGACATTGATCTTGCGCCCGATGCGATCCATCACCGGGATGATGATGTTCAGGCCGGGCTTGAGGGTGTTGGTGTAGCGGCCGAACCGCTCGACAGTCCATTGGTAGCCCTGGGGCACGACCTTGAAGCCCATGAAGAGAATGGCGACCACCAGGCCGATGAAAAGTAAAAGTACGCTACCGATCTGCATGACGGTTCCCTGTGCGAAGTGAGATGGACCTGCGAGCCCTGAGTGTAGGGCAAGCGGCCATTATCCTCACTCTGTGGGAGCAAAGCTTGCTCGCGATGCAGGCGCCTCGCCTCCCCGGGAGGCCGCGTCATTTTCATCGCGGGCAAGCCTTGCTCCCACAGCCTCTCGCCACCGCTACTTCTGTTCGCTCTGCGGTGTCACGCGCAACACTTCCTCGACGGTGGTCAACCCCGCCGCCACCTTTTGCGCTCCCGACAGCCTCAGGCTGCGCATCCCTTCCTTGAAGGCCTGGCGGCGCACCGCCAGCAGGTCGGTGTCGGGGTGGATCAAGGCCTTGACGCTGTCGGTCAGTTGCATGATTTCGTAGACACCGGCGCGGCCGCGATAACCGGTGTCGCGGCATTCCAGGCAGCCGACGGCCTGTTGGGCATTGCTCGGCAACGGTGCCTGCCAGGGCCGCGTCAGGGTCTGCCAGTCGTCTTCGTCCAGGGTCAGCGGGGCCTTGCATTGCGGGCACAGGGTGCGCACCAGCCGTTGGGCCATGACCCCGAGCACGGTGGCCTTGATCAGGTAATGGGGCACACCCAGCTCCAGCAGGCGGCTGATGGCGCTCGGCGCGTCGTTGGTGTGCAGCGTCGACAGCACCAGGTGTCCGGTCAGCGCCGCCTGGATCGCCATTTCAGCGGTTTCCAGGTCACGGATCTCACCGATCATGATGATGTCCGGGTCTTGCCGCATCAATGCCCGTACCCCGGCGGCGAAGGTCAGGTCGATGTTGTGCTGGACCTGCATCTGGTTGAAGGACGCCTCGACCATTTCAATCGGGTCCTCGATGGTGCAGAGGTTCACTTCCGGCGTCGCCAGTTTCTTGAGGGTGGTGTAGAGGGTGGTGGTCTTGCCGGAACCGGTAGGCCCGGTCACCAGGATGATGCCATTGGGCTGGCGGGTCATGTCCTGCCAGCGGCGCAGGTCGTCGGCGGAGAAACCGAGCTGGTCGAAATCCTTGAGCAGCACTTCCGGGTCGAAGATCCGCATGACCATTTTTTCGCCGAACGCCGTGGGCAAGGTCGACAGGCGCAATTCCACTTCGCCGCCATCCGGGGTCTTGGTCTTGACCCGGCCGTCCTGGGGTTTGCGTTTTTCCGCGACGTTCATCCGCCCCAGGCTCTTGAGGCGGCTGACGATCGCCATCGTGACCTGCGGCGGGAACTGATAGACGGTGTGCAGCACCCCGTCGATGCGAAACCGTACCGTGCCCTGCTCGCGGCGCGGTTCGATGTGGATATCGCTGGCCCGCTGTTGGAAGGCGTACTGGAACAGCCAGTCGACGATATTGACGATGTGAGCGTCGTTGGCGTCCGGTTCCTGGTCACTGGCCCCCAGGTTGAGCAACTGTTCGAAATTGCTCAGGTTGCTCGGTTGCTGATCGACCGTGGTGGCACCGCTGACCGATTTGGCCAGGCGATAGAACTCCACGCTCAGGCGCTGGATATCCACCGGGCTGGCGACCACCCGCTTGATCGGCAGCTTGAGCACGTGGGTGAGGTCGGCTTCCCAGCTGCTGACGTAGGGCTGTGCGCTGGCAACGGTGACGGCGTCACGATCGACCGCTACCGCGAGGATCTTGTGGCGCTGGGCAAAGGCATAGGACATCAAGGGCGTCACGGCCGCTACGTTGATTTTCAGCGGGTCGATGCGCATGTAGGGTTGGCCGGCCTGCTGGGACAACCACAGGGTCAGGTTCTCCAGGTCCAGGCGCTTGCCGGGGCGACTGAGATCGTCCAGGTGCTGGTTGGCAATGAACTCCAGCGGATGCAGCTGGCTATTGGCGCTGTGGCGTCGGCGGGCGTTGAGCGCGGTTTCGGCCGAATCCTGGCTGATGAAGCCCTGGGTGACCAGTTGGCGCAGCAGATCATTGAGGTCCAGCCAGCGGTCCTGAGTGGCGTGTTTGGTGGACATGCGGGTTCCTATTGGACAATTGCAGCAAAGCCGCGATACAGACGCTTCGGCGTCCTCGCTCGGTCTGCAAAAGAATAGTCCCGACCCTGTGGTCCGTTGGGCCACTACCCGACCAATGCGTTACCAGGTCTTGCCCATGGGCCGCTCAACCGGCCGCCTGGGTCGGCTCAACCCTCGTAAATTCAACGCTTTGCAGGTCCACCGAGCACATGCCGATCAGGTTACGTAATTTTTCAGCGATCACCTGGGCTCGATGCCAACTCAGACCGTCCAGGCCGATGTCCAGGGACAGCAGATCGTCGAGGCGCTCGACGCGCACGTGCCGTGGCGTAAGGCCCTGCAAGGCAAACAGGTTCAGCGCCCGGCACAGCAGGTCCGGCTCGGCTTCGGCCAGCATTTGGTACTGCACCCGGCAATGGGCATTGGCGGTGTGCCAGACGTCAGCGCGGGTCGTGGCGGTGGCAACGGCTTCGAGTGGGGGCATGGCTGGTCTCCTGGAGGGCGGGAGAAATATTTACATGTGTCGCGGGAGATTTCTTATCTAAGATGAGTGGTTATGGCGATTTTTCGAATCGCTTGATTCTCCAAATAATCATTCATGGGTTTATTTATGCAAAGCGAGCTGGATGGCTACGACCGCCGGATACTGGCGCTGCTGCAAGAGGATGCCTCGCTGTCCAGTGCGCAAATCGCCGAGCAGGTCGGCTTGTCTCAATCGCCGTGCTGGCGGCGGATCCAGCGGATGAAGGAGGAGGGCATCATCCGCGGTCAGGTGACGTTGCTGGATCGCAAGAAAATCGGCCTCGACACGCAGATCTTCGCCGAAGTGAAACTCAACGCCCATGGCCGTTCGAACTTCACCGAGTTCACCGAGGCGATTCGCGGCTTCCCCGAAGTGCTGGAGTGTTACGTGTTGATGGGCGCTGTGGATTTTCTGTTGCGCATCGTCACGGCGGACATCGAGGCCTATGAGCGATTCTTTTTCGAAAAGCTGTCGATGGTGCCGGGGATCCAGGAAGTGAATTCGATCGTGGCGCTGTCGGAGATCAAGTCGACGACGAGTTTGCCGGTGGTGCGCTGAGTTCTGTGGAGGATGTGCTGGCCCCATCGCGAGCAAGCTCGCTCCCACAGTTGATCTTCAGCGGCCACTGGATGTGGTTACAACGCTGAACCCCTGTGGGAGCGAGCTTGCTCGCGATGGCGGCGTCACAGGCGAAGCAAAGTCTTCCAAGCCCTATTCTGGTACACCGCAATCGCCTGCTGCTTGCGCGCATCCAGGGTTTCGTCGGTGATGGGTTGGTTGGCCAGTTGTGCCAGCTTGTTCAGTTCACCATAAAGGCGATCCATTTCCGGGATCTCCAGCACATGACGGGCGTGGTGCAGCCAGGCCTGGATGCGTTCGATGCGCGGCAACTGCTCGGCGAGGTCTTCCGGCTGCTGCTGATAGCGTTGCAATTGCAGGGACGAGGATTCTTCGCCCAGCAGACGCGGCAGCCAGCTGCCCAGTTGCGCCGCGCCCTGGCGATTGCCACGAGTGTTGCGCTCGGCGGCCCAGCTGCGGGCCAGCAGCCAGCGTGAAGTATTGAGGGAAAACAGGCCCCAGCGCGGGTCTTGCAACTCTTCAAGGAACTGTTCCGGCGCGGCCTTGCGCACGTCTTCGTCGTCCAGGCCAGCCTGGACCAGCGGACGCCAGTCTTCCAGCAACGCGTCCAGGGCCAGGCGCAGGTCGTGGGTCGACTGGCGTGGCGCGGCCTGGCCGAGGCTGCTGAGCAGGGCACGCAGTTCGGCGAGGTTTTCCACCCAGTCCTGCAGCAGGCGCCAGTGGCCATTGAAACGGTATTGTTCGGCCAGGCGTTGGCTGCTGCCGAGTAAATGCCAGCTCAGCGCGGCGAAGGCATCATCCAGCGGCGTTTCGGCGGTCAACTGCGGGGCCGGCAGGCTCAAGGCATAGCTGCCCGCGTCATGCAGGCGATAGCCTCGCTCGGCCTTGCTGATGTCGCACGGCATCAAGGGCAGGGTCGCGGCCAGCTCGGCGGCCAGTTCCAGCAGGGCGGCGGGCTCGCCTTCGCGCAATTCCAGCTCCAGTTCGCAGATTTCTTCCTTCTGCTTGCCCACCACGACGTGGCCCAGGTCCAGGGCGGCTTCGATGACTACCTTGCCTTTGCCACGGCCCCAGGCGATTTCAGCGCGTTCGCGGACGAAATCGGTGGTGAAGATGGCCTTGAGAGTTTTCTTGTCCAGTTCGGCCAGGGCCTCGGGCCAGCATTCGCCGTCGAGCTTCTTCAGGTCAAGCTTGGCCTTGGGCAGGTGCCAGTCGTATTCGTTGCGTTCGGACAGGCCGGCGACGCTCTGGCCGCGGGTCTTGAGGGTCTGGATCACCTCTTCACCGTCGCGACGCAGGCGCAGGGCGACCTTGGCCCGGGCCAGGTCGCGCTCTGGCGTGTCGAAATACTGGTTCATCAATTCGTGGCGTTCCCAGCCACTCTTGTTGCGTTTTTTCAGCAGCGGATGCTCGCGCAAGGCTGCCAGGGTCTCGCGGCTGACGCGGAGTTTGATTTCGGTTTCTTTCTGCATGGCCGGAAAATCCAGGGATCGGGTGCGCAGCCGGGGGAAGGTGTGGCTGCCAAGGCCGTGCAGTGTACAGGACTCGCTCATCCTACGCGCCGCGACGGTTTATTCCTTGCGCCGGATGGTTCTATGATGGACGTCAATTTGTAAGCCCGGAGTCAGCGATGCCTTTGCCGTCCATGAAAGATCAATTCGCTGCCCTGATCGCCACGCCTTCGGTCAGCTGTACCCAACCTGGGCTCGACCAGTCCAACAGTGCCGTGATCGAACGGCTGGCGGGTTGGCTTGGCGACCTTGGGTTCTCCTGCGATGTCCAGCAGGTCAGCCCCGGCAAATTCAATTTGCTGGCCAGTTTCGGCAGTGGTCCTGGCGGCCTGGTGTTGGCTGGCCACAGCGACACGGTGCCGTTCGACGGTGCGTTATGGCAGACCGATCCATTGAAGCTCACCGAGGTCGATGGTCGTTGGGTGGGCCTGGGCAGTTGCGACATGAAGGGTTTTTTCGCCCTGGCCATCGAAGCGGTCAAGCCGCTGCTGGACCAACCGTTTAAGCAACCGCTGCTGATCCTCGCGACCTGTGACGAAGAAAGCTCCATGTCCGGCGCCCGGGCCCTGGCCGATGCCGGCCGACCGTTGGGGCGCGCGGCGGTGATCGGCGAGCCGACCGGTCTGCGCCCGATTCGCCTGCACAAGGGCGTGATGATGGAGCGCATCGACATTCTCGGGCGCAGCGGCCATTCGTCCGATCCGCGCCTGGGCCACAGCGCCCTGGAAGCCATGCACGATGCCATGGGCGAACTGCGTGGCCTGCGCCTGCAATGGCAGCGTGAATTCCGTAATCCACAGTTCAGCGTGCCACAACCGACCCTGAACTTCGGTTGCATCCACGGTGGTGATAACCCCAACCGGATCTGCGGCCAGTGCTCCATGGAATTCGACCTGCGCCCGTTACCGGGCATGGACCCGCAAGTGCTGCGGGCGGCGATCCGGCAGAAGCTCGAGCCGATTGCCGAGCGACACCAGGTCAAGATCGACTATGCGCCGCTGTTCCCCGAAGTGCCCCCGTTCGAGCAGGCCGAGGACGCCGAGTTGGTCCGCGTGGCCGAACGACTGACCGGCCATCGCGCCGAAGCAGTGGCGTTCGGCACCGAAGCGCCTTATCTTCAGCGCCTTGGCTGCGAAACCCTGGTGCTTGGTCCTGGCGATATCGCCTGTGCCCACCAACCGGGCGAGTACCTTGAAATGTCACGTTTGCAACCTACCGTACAGTTGCTGCGGCAGCTGATCGGCCATTACTGCCTGACGCCGGCCACGGCCGGTTAAATTGTGCCCTTGCGGGCCCGTATTCATCACATGAGGAGAGCGCGCGTGTCGCCAAGCCTGTTCCGACGATAACCATCAGCCCGTTGTGCGTTCTGTTTCGTCTTTTTTTGGCTGTTATTTATTACAGGTCCAGGTTCATGCCCGAATACGTCAATTGGCTTCGTCACGCTTCGCCCTACATCAACGCCCACCGCGATTGCACCTTCATCGTCATGCTGCCCGGCGACGGGGTGGAACACCCCAATTTCGGCAACATCGTCCATGACCTGGTGCTGCTGCACAGCCTCGGCGTGCGCCTGGTGCTGGTCCACGGTTCGCGCCCGCAGATCGAGACCCGCCTCGCGGCACGGGGCCTGACGCCCCATTACCATCACGGCATGCGCATCACCGATGCGGCGACCCTGGAGTGCGTGATCGACGCCGTCGGCCAATTGCGCATCGCCATCGAGGCACGCTTGTCCATGGACATGGCCTCCTCGCCCATGCAGGGCTCGCGGCTGCGGGTCGCCAGCGGCAACCTGGTCACCGCGCGTCCCATCGGCGTGCTCGAAGGCGTGGATTATCACCACACCGGTGAAGTGCGCCGGGTCGATCGCAAGGGCATCAACCGCCTGCTGGACGAGCGCTCCATCGTGTTGCTGTCGCCGTTGGGTTATTCGCCCACCGGGGAGATCTTCAACCTGGCCTGTGAAGACGTCGCCACCCGGGCGGCCATCGACCTGGCGGCCGACAAGCTGTTGCTGTTCGGCGCCGAGCAAGGGCTTATCGGCGAGGACGGACGGCTGGTTCGGGAATTGCGCCCGCAACAGGTCCCGGGCCACATGCAGCGCCTGGGCAGCGACTATCAGGCCGAACTGCTGGATGCGGCGGCCCAGGCCTGTCGTGGCGGGGTCGCACGCAGCCATATCGTCAGCTATGCCGAGGATGGCGCGCTGCTGGCTGAACTGTTCACCCGCGATGGCAGCGGTACGCTGGTGGCCCAGGAGCAATTCGAGGTGGTGCGCGAAGCGGCCATCGAAGACGTCGGCGGCCTGCTGGACCTGATCAGCCCGCTGGAAGAGCAGGGGATTCTGGTGCGTCGCTCCCGCGAAGTGCTGGAGCGCGAGATCGAACAGTTCAGCGTGGTCGAGCGCGAAGGCATGATCATCGCCTGCGCGGCGCTGTATCAGATCGCCGATTCGGATGCCGGGGAACTGGCCTGCCTGGCGGTGAATCCGGAGTACCGCCACGGTGGCCGGGGCGATGAACTGTTGGAGCGAATCGAAACCCGGGCCCGTGCCCAAGGGCTCAAGACGCTGTTCGTACTGACGACCCGGACTGCCCACTGGTTCCGCGAACGCGGTTTCGAGCCCAGCAGCGTCGACCGTCTGCCGGCAGCGCGGGCGTCGCTCTACAACTATCAGCGTAATTCGAAGATATTCGAAAAGGCCCTGTAGAGCCGTTCCAAACCCTTGCGCGACCGCGATCTTGATTTCAGACAATTAGCAGCTAGTCTGGAACGCTCAAGATCGCACCGCGCGCGCCGTCGTTGTGATCAGGATCGAAGCCATTGGAGGCGCCGGAGCCTTATTTCGCCGCAGGATGAGCGGACCTCGCAAAACCCGATAAAACACCATTCAGTAATCCTCGATATCGCCGATAAGCCTTGTCACGGCTTGATGACGCTTTAGTGGCACCCATATGTCGAATCGAGCTGAAAACTAATGAAACAATTCTTTTTGGATTTATAGAGAATCCATTATCCTGCGGGCCGGTGTAGCGGAGTTAGACCTTGGTCGTAGTCACAAATGGTTACGATTGACTTGTCAGTCACGGTCTGGCGCTAATCGCGCATCTGCGGATTCCGGACGATCGATCCAGGACCAAAGAACACAAGAATTAGAAAACGAGAGGAGCGAAGCATGAACAAGTCTACCTTGGCCCTGGCTGTGGCCTTTGGGGTTTTGGCGCAGCAGGCAGGCGCAGCGGGTTTTATCGAGGACAGCAAGGCGTCCGTCAGTTCTCGCACCATGTACTTTGACAACGATAACCATGAAGGCGGTAGCGACCAGCGTGAGGCCGCCACTGGCCTGAAGTTCGACTACAAATCCGGCTTCACTCAAGGCGTGGTGGGTTTTGGTATCGACGCCCAGGCGTTGGCCGGTCTTCACCTCGACGGTGGCAAGGGTCAACACCCAGACAACAACTCCTTCTCCCCAAGCGACTCCGACGGCTCTGCCGAACACAGCTGGAGCCGCGCATCGGGCAACGTGAAGGCGCTTTTCTCCAAGACCGAGGCTCACCTGGGTGGCGCACTGCAGCCTAACCTGCCGATCCTGGTCGCCAACGATGGCCGCCTGCTGCCGCAAACCTTTGAAGGTGGCACGATCACCTCCAAGGACCTGGACAACGTCACGTTCAACGCCGGCCAACTGGAGCACGCGCAGGGCCGTGCCGGGACCAACAGCACTGGCCTGGCCGTGAACGGCGGTACTGAGGACAGCAACCAGTTCCGTTACGCCGGTGCTGACTGGAAGGTCACCAAAGACCTGACCCTGCAGTACTACTACGCCAACCTGCAGGATTACTACAAACAGCACTTCCTGGGTGCGGTACACGTTTTCCCGGTCAGCGAAGGCCAGTCGTTCAAGACTGACCTGCGTTACTTCGACAGCAGCTCCGATGGCCGCAACGGCGACCCGGGCTATCGCTTCAACAACAACGGTGGCTACGCCAAGAACCCGGGCGAGGTCGATAACAAGACCTGGAGCGCCATGTTCACCTATACCCTGGGCGGCAGCGCGTTCCTGTTGGGCCATCAACAAGTTGGCGATGATGGTGGCTTCGTCTACCTGAACCAGGGCAGCCTGCTCAATGATGCCGGTCGTAACGAAGGCGCGGGTGGTTCGAGCTTCTACCTGTTCACCGACAGCATGATCCAGCAGTTCATCCGTGCAGGTGAGAACACCACCTTTGGTCAATACTCGTACGACTTTACCGGCCTGGGCGTTCCAGGCCTGAAGGCCGCGATTGCCTACCTGCATGGCGATGACATCAAGTCCGCTACTGGCGGAAGCGATACTTCCGAGTGGGAGCGTGACATGCGCCTGGACTACGTTGTCCAGCAAGGTCCGCTCAAGGGCTTCGGCACGACCCTGCGTTACGGTTCTTACCGTGGCAGCGGCACTGGTATTGCCGACCAGGATCAGACCCGCCTGATCTTCAACTACACTTACAACTTCCTGTAAGACGTAGAAAAGTAAAAAAAGCCCCGCCCGGCAGTGCGCCCGGCGGGGCTTTTACGTTTTCGGGTCGGCTAGCGGGATTCTTTTCGTATTCCTCCCGTACCCTTGGGACGCAACGCTCGATGCTCGCAGCTTTGTTGATGTACGTCATCGACCATACACGCTGCCTTCGTCTTGAATATCGTTGAGCAGGCCTGCCCGAGCCTCGTCGAGAGCGGTTTTTTCGCTGAGGATAAAACATTCGTACAACCTTGCCTGTACGTCTCTGGCCCAGAATCTCTGGCCTCGGGTCACGATCTGGTATTGCATCACGGTCGTTGCCGCGCGCAAGTCAATCAGATCCACCGGACTCCCGGCTATGTCTGCCAAGTCTCCTGAAAGGTGCCATAACAACGCAGGGTCGACCTGACCGGACAAGAGCACAGCCATATCCACATCACTGTCGGGTCCGGCGGTCCCTTGTGCATGGCTACCGAACAGGTACACCGCCAGTAAATCAGGCAGATGGTTTTGCAGATGGGTTAACAAGGCTTGAGTGTTCATGCAGCCTATCCTAGCCGCTCGTCCTGACATCGGGTCAATAATTTACTAACCGAGGGTGCGGACAAACGCCATAAAAAAAGCCCCGCCCGGCATCACGCCGGGCGGGGCTTTACGTTTTTTCGAGTCGGACCCACCCCTGTAGCCCTCCCCGAAACTTCTCCTCTTTCAGCAACTCGAGGCCTTCTCGAACCTCGATGTCGATCTTGGGCCAGTAGACGGAATGGCGCCAGTGAACAGTTTTTTATATTCACTAATGATCTAGATAAATGGATATTTATTCTTTTTAAATCAATCGAAACCAGTGCAAAGTTGGGCTCACGACAACCCCATCCAGGAGCCGCACCATGAGCCTCAGACTCGGCGACATCGCCCCCGACTTCGAACAGGATTCCAGCGCCGGCAAGATTCGCTTCCACGAATGGCTCGGCGACAGCTGGGGCGTGCTGTTTTCCCACCCGGCGGACTTCACACCGGTATGCACCACCGAGTTGGGCCTCACCGCCAAGCTCAAGGACGAGTTCGCCCAGCGCGGGGTCAAGGCCATTGCCCTCTCGGTGGACCCGGTGGACTCGCACCACAAGTGGATCGAGGACATCAACGAGACCCAGAACGCCGTGGTCAATTTTCCGATCCTGGCCGATGCCGACCGCAAGGTGTCGGACCTGTACGACCTGATCCACCCCAACGCCAGCGACACCTTGACCGTGCGCTCACTGTTCGTGATCGACCCGAACAAGAAGATTCGCCTGACCATCACCTACCCGGCCAGCACCGGGCGCAATTTCAACGAGATCCTGCGGGTGATCGATTCCCTGCAGTTGACCGACAACTACAAAGTCGCCACCCCGGCCAACTGGCAGGACGGTGATGAAGTGGTGATCGTGCCGTCGCTCAAGGATGAAGAGGAACTCAAGCAGCGCTTCCCCAAGGGTTATCGCGCCGTGAAACCTTACCTGCGCCTGACCCCGCAGCCCAATCGCTGATGCACCACCTGAACCTGATCTGATGATCGTTCCCACGCTCTGCGTGGGAACGCCTCAACGGACGCTCCGCGTTCGGCTTTTGGGACGCAGAGCGTCCCTGGCTGCATTCCCACGCAGAGCGTGGGAACGATCAGTACCTGTGCACCAAGGGTTTTGGCCGTTTCGACGGCCTTTTTTATTGCGGCAAAGAAAAGGATATCGTATATCTCAAAATTGCATAACCAAATGAATAAATATGATTTAAAGATATATGAATCCCCTGTTATGGTTTGACCCATGCAGCGAGATCGCCCGCCGCGAATCGCACGTGACAGTTAAGGAAGGGTAGGCATGTTGGTCGTCTCACTCGGTGGCAGTCCCAGCCAACGCTCCCGCTCAGGGGTGCTGCTGGAACGTTCGCAACGCTGGTTGCAGCAGCAAGGTGTGGAAGTGGTGAGCTATCAGGTGCGCGACTTCCCGGCCGAAGATCTGCTCCATGCCCGTTTCGACAGCCCGAAGGTGGTCGACCTACTCCAGCAGATCGAAAACGCCGATGGCCTGTTGATCGCCACGCCGGTGTACAAGGCGTCTTTTTCCGGCGCGCTGAAGACGGTGCTGGACCTGCTGCCTGAGCGCGCCCTGGCCCATAAAGTGGTGTTGCCGATGGCAACCGGTGGCAGCATCGCCCATATGCTGGCGGTGGACTACGCCCTCAAGCCAGTGTTGTCGGCGCTCAAGGCTCAGGAAATGCTCCACGGAATCTTTGCCGAAGACAGCCAGATCGCTTACGGCGAGGGCAGCGCCCAGGCGCAATTGGCGCCGGCCCTGCAGCAGCGCCTGGACGAGGCGCTGGAACAGTTTTTCAGTGCCATGGCCCGCCGGCCCAGGCCGCTGGACCCCAATGTATTGAACGAACGTTTGCTGAGTGCTCGCTGGAGCATTTGAACCCCGAACACTCTGATTCAACTCACCTTACTCAGCCGCCAACGGCCCAGCAGGTGCAGCCAAAACCCCACAGCAAAAAGGAGAGGCGCCATGCGCACTGTCATTTTGCGTCGCGGGCTGGTCGCTCTGTTTGCTGCGGCTGTGTCCCTCGGCGTCATCGCTCAAGCTCAAGCCGAGACCTTGCGGATCGGTTATCAGAAATACGGCACCCTGGTGCTGCTCAAGGCCAAGGGCTCGTTGGAGAAACGCCTCGCCGCCCAAGGCGTGGACGTGCAATGGACCGAGTTCCCCGGCGGCCCGCAGCTGCTGGAAGGCTTGAACGTCGGCTCCATCGACTTTGGCGTAACCGGTGAAACCCCGCCGGTGTTTGCCCAGGCCGCGGGCGCCGATCTGCTTTATGTCGCTTACGAACCACCGGCGCCCACCAGTGAAGCCATCCTCGTGCCCAAGGGGTCGGCCATCCAGTCGGTGCAAGACCTGAAGGGCAAGAAAGTCGCACTGAACAAAGGCTCCAACGTCCACTACCTGCTGGTGCGGGCGCTGGAAGACGCCGGCCTCAAGTATTCCGATATCCAGACCGTGTTCCTGCCGCCGGCCGACGCCCGCGCCGCGTTCGAACGGGGCAGCGTGGACGCCTGGGTGATCTGGGACCCGTACCAGGCTGCCGCCGAACAACAGTTGCAGGCACGCCCCCTGCGTGACGGCAAAGGCATCGTCGATAACCACCAGTTCTACCTCGCCACCAAACCCTATGCGCAAAAGAATCCCCAGGTCATCACGACCCTGGTGGAGGAAGTGCGCGCGGTGGGCGAGTGGTCCAAGGCCAACCCTGAAGACGTGACCAAGCAGGTCTCGCCGCTGCTGGGTCTGCCGGCGGACATCACCCTGACGTCGGTGAAACGCCAAGGCTACGGGGCGCTGTTCCTCACGCCGGACGTGGTGGCGGCACAACAGAAAATCGCCGACAGCTTCTACCAGCTCAAATTGATTCCCAAACCCTTGAGTATCAAGGACGTGATCTGGACGCCGCCGGCGGCCGTTGCGAACGCGCAGTAATTCGATTCCTTTAGGAGACCACTCCATGAGCCTCAATATCTTCTGGTTCCTGCCTACCCACGGCGACGGCCATTACCTTGGCACTGCCGAAGGCGCCCGCGCCGTCGATCACGGTTACCTGCAGCAGGTCGCCCAAGCGGCGGATCGACTGGGTTTTGGCGGCGTGCTGATCCCCACCGGGCGTTCCTGCGAGGACTCCTGGCTGGTCGCCGCTTCGTTGATTCCCGTGACCCAACGTCTGAAATTCCTCGTGGCCCTGCGCCCTGGGATCATTTCCCCGACGGTGGCGGCGCGTCAGGCCGCGACCCTCGACCGGTTGTCCGGCGGGCGGGCATTGTTCAACCTGGTGACCGGCGGTGACCCGGACGAACTGGCCGGCGATGGCCTGTTCCTCGACCACGAGCAACGCTACCAGGCATCAGTGGAGTTCACCCGCATCTGGCGCCGGGTGCTGGAAGGCGAGACCGTGGATTACGACGGCGAGCACATCAGCGTGAAGGGCGCCAAGTTGCTCTATCCGCCGATCCAGCAACCGCGTCCGCCGCTGTATTTCGGCGGCTCGTCGGAAGCCGCCCAGGACCTCGCCGCCGAGCAGGTGGAAATGGTACTGACCTGGGGCGAGCCGCCCGCGGCCGTGGCGGAAAAAATCGCTCAGGTACGGGCCAAGGCAGCGAAACTGGGCCGTACCGTGCGCTTCGGTATTCGCCTGCATGTGATCGTGCGGGAAACCAACGCCGAAGCCTGGCAGGCGGCCGACCGGCTGATCTCCCACCTGGACGATGACACCATCGCCCGTGCCCAGGCCTCCCTGGCGCGCTTCGATTCGGTGGGCCAGCAACGCATGGCCGCCCTGCACGGTGGCCGTCGCGACAAGCTGGAAGTCAGCCCCAACCTCTGGGCCGGTGTCGGTCTGGTTCGCGGCGGTGCCGGTACGGCGCTGGTGGGCGATGGCCCGACCGTGGCGGCGCGGGTCAAGGAGTACGCCGACCTGGGCATCGACACCTTTATCTTCTCCGGTTATCCACACCTTGAAGAGTCCTATCGCGTGGCGGAACTGTTGTTCCCGCACCTAGACGTGGAGCGCCCTGAGCTGCCGAAAAGCCAGGGGTATGTGAGCCCGTTCGGTGAAATGGTCGCCAACGACATCCTGCCCAAAGCCGCGTCCCAGAGCTGAGGCGGCCATGAAGAAAATCATTCACAACCTCGCGCCCTGGGCGGTGCCGCTGCTGTTGCTGTCGGTCTGGCAACTGTCGGTATCGGCCGGCTGGTTGTCCACGCGGATCCTCCCGGCGCCGGTGGCGGTGATCGAAGCCGGGGTCAACCTGGTGCGCAGCGGCGAGATCTGGACCCATCTGGCGATCAGCGGTTGGCGCGCAGCGGTCGGTTTCCTGATTGGCGGCGGCATCGGCCTGGCCCTGGGCTTCATCACCGGTTTGTCGAAATGGGGCGAACGCCTGCTGGACAGCTCCGTGCAAATGGTCAGGAACGTCCCGCACCTGGCGCTGATTCCGCTGGTGATCCTGTGGTTCGGCATCGACGAGTCGGCGAAGATTTTCCTGGTGGCCCTGGGCACGTTGTTTCCCATCTACCTCAACACCTACCACGGGATTCGCAACGTCGACCCGGCGCTGGTGGAGATGTCCCGCAGCTACGGCTTGTCCGGCTTCAGCCTGTTTCGCCAGGTGATCCTGCCGGGCGCCTTGCCTTCGATCCTGGTGGGCGTGCGCTTTGCCCTGGGTTTCATGTGGCTGACGCTGATCGTGGCGGAAACCATCTCGGCCAGCTCCGGCATCGGTTACCTGGCGATGAATGCCCGGGAGTTCCTGCAAACCGATGTGGTGGTGCTGGCGATTCTCCTGTACGCCGTGCTGGGCAAACTGGCCGACCTGGCCGCTCGCGGACTTGAGCGGGTCTGGCTGCGCTGGCACCCGGCGTACCAAGTGAACAAGGGAGGTGTGGCATGACCGCCCAACAACCTCCGCATCTGCTGCGTGGCATCCCGCTGGCGGTGCGCAAGCTGCAAAAAACCTTCGGCACGCGCCAGGTATTGCGCGATATCGACCTGCATATTCCGGCCGGTCAGTTCGTGGCCGTGGTCGGTCGCAGTGGCTGTGGCAAAAGTACCTTGCTGCGTTTATTGGCTGGCCTCGATCAGCCCACCGGTGGACAGCTGTTGGCCGGTTCGGCGTCGTTGAGCGATGCACGGGAAGACACGCGGCTGATGTTCCAGGAGGCACGTTTGCTGCCCTGGAAAAAAATCATCGATAACGTCGGCCTCGGCCTCAAGGGCAATTGGCGCCCGCAAGCGTTGCAGGCACTGGAAGCGGTGGGCCTGGCCGACCGCGCCCATGAGTGGCCGGCGGCGCTGTCCGGTGGCCAGAAGCAACGGGTGGCCCTGGCCCGCGCATTGATTCATAAGCCCCGGCTGTTGTTGCTCGACGAACCCTTGGGGGCGCTGGACGCCCTGACCCGTATCGAGATGCAGCAACTGATCGAAAACCTCTGGCGGCAGCACGGCTTCACGGTGTTGCTGGTGACCCACGACGTCAGCGAAGCGGTGGCGATTGCCGATCGGGTGATCCTGATCGAGGACGGCCAGATCGGCCTCGACCTGGCCATCGACCTGCCGCGTCCACGGGCTCGCGGCTCTCATCGCCTGGCGAGCCTGGAAACCGAAGTCCTCAACCGTGTGCTGTCCTTGCCCGGCCAACCGCCGGACCCCGAACCCGTTTCACCCTTGCCCACGCAGTTGCGTTGGGCGCAATAACTTCATCCAGACAGGAATCGACACCATGACTATCAAAGCCATCAACGTACGCAACCAGTTCAAAGGCACCATCAAGGAAATCGTCGAAGGCGACGTATTGTCGGAAATCGACGTGCAGACCGCTTCCGGCATCGTCACCTCGGTCATCACCACCCGTTCGGTCAAGGAGCTGGAGTTGGCGATCGGCAGTGAAGTGATCGCTTTCGTCAAATCCACCGAGGTATCGATCGCCAAGTTGTGAGCGATGCTCCATCAACAGCCCCGGACGGCGTGAGCCCTTCGGGGCTTTGTACTTTCAACTAGCGCAGCCAGCCTTTGCGCTTGATATAAACAAGCGGGAGGACCGCAGCCGAAAGTGTCAGCCCCATTGAATAGATGAAGCCGTGCTCCCATGAAAGCTCCGGCATTACCGCGAAGTTCATGCCGTAGAACGTACCCACCAGCGTGGGCGGCAGGAAAACAGCGGTGATGATGGTGAACACCTTGACGATTTGGTTCTGTTTTATGTTGAGAATGTTCGTCACGGCATTTTGCAAGTATCGTACTTTTTCGTGTTCGAAGTAGGCATGCTCCTTGACTCCCGCAACGTCGGCTGTGAGTTCATTCACAAGGCCCTGCAAATCAGCTTCGGTGGTGTTGTCCACCTCGCTGCTCAGGTATCGCACTGTGCGTGCAAGCGAGAGTTGTGCCTCAATACAGAGAGAGATCAGCTCTTCCTTGTCGTTGAGTGCGCGCATCGTTTCGATCAGGTCCGGTACGCCCAACTCCTTACCATCCGAGTTGTAGCCATCGGAGATTGCGGAAATTTCCTCGGCACTCTTCTCCAGCTCGTCGGCAATACGGTCGATGACAGCATCAGCGCCGTCGTTGGCCATCTGCAGTAACACTCGCAGTATCGCCTTTGGGTTTTGGGTATCGGCAGGTTTTCGACGCAAACGCTGAAGCGCGACATCAAAAGGGCGAAAGTGCACGTCATCGCAGAGAATGGCTACTATCTGCTCACCCAGGACGAAGGTCACACCTCCAAAATGCGGAGCCCCGCTTGCATCCAATGCAAGCAGTTTCGAGCGCATGTACAGAAAATGCCCATCTTCTATGACGCTACTGTTTTTCGGGGAAGTTTCGATGCCGAAACGCTGTTGCAGATTCGCACTTTCTTCGAACGTCGGTGCGTTTACCTCAAGCCAAACGACCTCGTGATCATGCTCCGGCTGAGGTAGTCCCTGAGCGATAGAAAGTGTCGCGTGATTGTTGATGATGCTGCGGATCATGTCTGATTACTCGTAGGCGGGCCATTGTATGGACAAATGCCCTACTTGGACGCGGGATTGAGCTCGCTGTGGGAAGGCGAGGTTGATGACGTCGTGGTTTCCTGGTCTGGTGGCTGCATGTAGTGCACCGCCGTCATGACTATTGCGAGAACCAAATACAACACGATCACCGCAACGATTACTTCGTTTTCAAGGCTGGTGCGGTTTGGCGGCTTCTTTTTCATGGCAACTCCGTTCGTCTCTACGGGGAGGGAATAAAAACCGGAGGATGAGTTCATGGCGCTCCGGCGTGTGCTGACGCCTACGGTGCGGCGTCTATCGGTAGGGGTAATTACTCGTCTTGCAGATTGCTGTTGAGCAGCTGCCAACGTACCGAACTCACCCCTTTTTCCAGGCTCACCCGGCTGGCCAACTGTTCCAGTTGTGCCGGGCTTGCTGGCGTGCCGACAAGTTCAGCGCGTACTTCGAGCTTGTCCGGGTTGGCCAGATCTTCACTGTGCAGTGATTGCAAGCGCAGGGCGCTTCCACTCAAGCCATGCAGGACGAGGGTGCGCACATGCACCTCGTCCTCCGCCCGGCAGACGATGTTGAAAGTAAAGCGCTGATCCACTTCAACGGCGGCGGCCGCCCCCTGACGATTTATACGTTGTGCGGCCTCGCGCAGGAGTATGTTGGCGCAGAGCACTACCAGCGTTCCGATGGCGGCCTCCAGCATATGGCCCATGCCGGACAAAATGCCTATCGCAGCGGAGCACCAAAGCGTCGCGGCAGTATTGAGGCCACGCACATTGAGGCCTTCACGCATGATCACACCGGCGCCAAGAAAGCCAATCCCTGAAACGACCTGAGCGGCGATCCGCGCAGCCCCCGAGCTATCACCGGGAGCTGTAAGTAATGAAACCATGACGAATAAGGCTGCACCGGTCGAAACAAGGGCATTGGTACGCAATCCAGCCAGGCGCTGGCGCAATTGACGTTCGGCACCTACCAGGGCACCCAGAGTGAGCGCGACGGTTACGCGCAGAAAAAATATTTTCCAATCCATGATTCACTTCCATACCGACGATTTGTTCGCAAAGCGAACAGAGTTTGGGAACGGATCGCGAAGGCTGGGCGAAGCACCACAGATGCACTGAGCACTTGCGTGCGGGCACTGGGGGAATTCATGGGGAAGAAGGTTTTGAATCCCGAGCCGGGACCGAAATACCGCTATCCGCCGTAAGACGGCAAGACAGTGGCAGAGAGGGGGCTGCTGGACTAACTTGCCGTTTTAGCCTGTCGTGATCGACTGGGGTAACTGTCCAAGACTGGACTCCTGTGTGGACTAAAAAGCGGGGGCGAAGGTAAATACTCTAAAGGTAGAAATCAAACAAAAACGGGAGGTGATTTGTTTCTGATCGCGTCAGGACACTGTCCGTCGGTCGCTATCATCAGCCTCTCGGTCAAGAAAACCGCGCGCAAGATCGAGGTGGGGGCCTTGCATTGAGCGTGCTCGGGCTGGTCCGGTGGCTATTGGCGCTGACCCAACGAACTTGGCAAAATCAGACGCTCTCACGCTTGGGCAAATAGGGCGGCAGGTACAGCCCCAGGTACGCATCGAACACCCGCATGCCTTCTTCGGCCATGCGTGGGGTGATGTGGCCGTGCTGCTGTATCGAGCGGGCGTAGACGCGGTCGCCCAGTTCCATGGCCAGGGCAAACACATCGACGTCGCCGGGCAGGGGCGGCAGGGCGAAATGCTGGTCGAATACCTTGTGCATCAAGTCACTCAGCTCCAGGTCGTGTTGGCGATCGGCTTGGGTGACTTCGGTCAGGCCGTGCTGAGCCAGGATCAGCTGGCGAGCGGCGGCGTCCTGGTTGTAGATGGCGAGCATGCGCTGTTCCACCAGCCGTGACAGGTCGTGCCAATGGTTCAGCGCGGCATGATCGATCGGTGCTTGCAGGCCCGCGCGAAAAGCGGCGTGGACGTCGGCGGTCAGGGCTTCGAGCAGGGCCGGGACGCTGGCGAAGAAGTGGTACACGGAGGAGGGCGGGATCCCGGCGCGCTCGGCGACGCTGTAGATCGACAGGCTGGCCACGCCTTCGGCGGCAAGCAGCGTACGGGCGGCATCGAGAATGGTGTCGATCCGGGCCTGGCTGCGTGCACGGGGTTTGCGAGGTGTGGCGATGCGTGTCATGAAGCTCTCCTGCGGGGCTGCCGGGCATTGTACGAGCCGGGTCCGGTGTTGTCTTCCCGGCTGCCTTGCTCTCACAGGGGGATGGCGGTGGGACAGGCACTGATGAGTGTTGACTGAAAGGGCCCCATCGCGAGCAAGCTCGCTCCCACAGGGGAGGGCGGTGGCCGGGATGTTGAAGGCATCACCGAACACAGTGTGGGAGCGAGCTTGCTCGCGATCCGCCGAAGGCGGCCATCCACCCAAGTGCAAAAAAAAACGCCGCAGCCCCGAAGGCCTGCGGCGTTTCTTTTTTACCGCAACCGCTTACACGGTATGCAGGTACCAGTTGTACTCGAGGTCGGAGATGGAGTGTTCGAACTCCTCCAGCTCACTCTCCTTGCAGGCCACGAAGATATCGATGTATTTCGGATCGATGTACTTGGCCATGACTTCACTGTCGTCGAGCTCGCGCAGGGCATCGCGCAAGTTGTTCGGCAGGCTTTGCTCGTTTTGCTCGTAGCTGTTGCCTTCCACCGGCGCACCGGGCTCGATCTTGTTGACCAGGCCATGGTGCACGCCCGCCAACACGGCCGCCATCAGCAGGTAGGGGTTGGCATCGGCACCGGCGACGCGGTGTTCCAGGCGCACGGCATCGGCCGAGCCGGTCGGCACGCGCAAGGCCACGGTGCGGTTGTCCAGGCCCCAGGTCGGCGAGTTCGGCACGTAGAACTGTGCGCCGAAACGACGGTAGGAGTTGACGTTCGGGCAGAGGAAAGCCATCTGCGCGGGCAGGGTCTCGAGCACACCGCCGATCGCGTGACGCAGTGCGGCGTTCTGCTCGGGATCCTCGCTGGCAAAGATATTCTTGCCGTCTTTATCCAGAATCGAAATGTGGACGTGCAACCCATTGCCCGCCTGGCCCGGATACGGCTTGGCCATGAAGGTGGTGTCCATCTCATGGTCGTAGGCGATGTTCTTGATCAGGCGCTTGAGCAGGACCGCATAGTCGCAAGCCTTGATCGGATCGGCCACGTGGTGCAGGTTCACTTCGAACTGCGCCGGGGCACTTTCCTTGACGATGGCGTCGGCGGGAATGCCTTGCTCCTTGGCCCCTTCCAGAATGTCCTGGAGGCAATCGACGTATTCGTCGAGGTCATCGATCAGGTAGACCTGTGTCGAATGCGGGCGTTTGCCGGAAATCGGCGAGCGAGGCGGTTGTGGGCGTCCATTCACGTTCTCCTGGTCGATCAGGTAGAACTCCAGCTCGAATGCGGCGCAGATGGTCAGGCCCAGTTCATCGAACTTGGTCACGACCTGGCGCAGGACTTCACGCGGGTCGGCGAAGAAAGGTTCGCCTTCGAGTTCGTGCATGGTCATCAACAGTTGCGCAGTCGGGCGCTTCTGCCAAGGCTCGTTGCACAGGGTGTCAGGAATGGGATAACAGATCCGGTCAGCATCACCGATGTCCAGGCCCAGGCCGGTGCTTTCCACCGTAGAGCCATTGATATCCAGAGCAAATAAAGAGGCCGGCAGGTTGATGCCTTTCTCGTAAACCTTGTGGAGGCTGGTGCGTTCTATGCGCTTGCCGCGCACCACACCATTCATATCCGCAATCAGAAGGTCAACGTACAGAACCTCAGGATGTTCCTTAAGGAACGCGTTCGCTTCGTTAAGCTGAACGGCACGCGGGGGTACCGACATGATGCAACACCTTTGTTGTTAAAAATATCAATCATTGATCTCTTCGAAAGCCAGTCAACCCGAACGGCATGCCGAAGTCAAGCAGGGCCTTTTTTGCCCTAAAAAAGCACCTGCAGGGCTTTTTTGAGGCAATTTAGGGCGTTTTTTTCCCTTTAGGGGCCTTGGCGCCCGCAGGCTTGAGCGGGCCGTGTTGTATTTTTTACGGGGGTGTTGTGTAAAAAAATGAACAAGGCTAAGCTCGATTCAAACCCATAACAGCAATAATACCGGGGTGCTTCATGTCTCGCCTGCCGTTAATCGGCGTCACCACCTGCTCCAGGCAGATCGGTCTGCATGCTTATCACACCAGCGGCGATAAATATGCCCGGGCTGTCGCGACAGCCGCCAAGGGCTTGCCAGTGCTGGTCCCGTCCCTGGCGGATCTGTTCCCGCCGTCCGATATTCTGGACGCCCTGGACGGCATTCTTCTGACCGGCTCTCCTTCCAATGTAGAACCTTTTCATTATCAGGGCCCAGCCAGCGCGCCGGGCACTGCCCATGACCCTGCCCGGGACGCCACCACCCTGCCGCTGATCCGCGCCGCTGTCGAGGCGGGCGTCCCGGTGCTGGGCATTTGTCGTGGTTTCCAGGAGATGAACGTAGCCTTTGGCGGCAGCCTGCATCAGAAAGTTCATGAAGTCGGAACGTTCATCGATCATCGTGAAGACGATACTCAAGCGGTGGAGGTCCAATACGGTCCCGCCCACGCCGTGCACATCCAGCCTGGCGGCATACTGGCAGGCCTGGGGCTGCCCCGGACGATTGAGGTCAACTCGATCCACAGCCAGGGCATCGAGCGCCTGGCGCCTGGGCTGCGGGCCGAAGCGGTGGCGCCCGATGGCCTGATCGAGGCTGTTTCAGTGCCAGAAGGCAAGGCTTTTGCTTTAGGTGTGCAATGGCACCCTGAATGGGAGGTAAGCTCTAACCCGCACTACCTTGCGATTTTCCAGGCATTTGGCGATGCCTGCCGAGCAAGGGCAACACAACGCGACGCGGATGCGTCAAACAACGCCTGACGACTAATAGCCGTCAGGAAACTCACGCCTAGAGGCATTTATGAGTAACAACCTCGACCAGCTCACCGATTGGTTGAAAGACCACAAGATCACAGAAGTCGAATGCATGATTGGCGACCTGACCGGTATCACCCGGGGCAAGATCTCGCCGACCAACAAGTTCATCGCCGAGAAAGGCATGCGCCTGCCCGAGAGCGTTCTGCTCCAGACCGTTACGGGCGACTATGTCGAAGACGACATCTATTACGAACTGCTCGACCCGGCTGACATCGACATGATCTGCCGCCCGGACGAGAACGCCGTGTTCCTTGTGCCCTGGGCCATCGAGCCCACCGCCCAGGTCATCCACGACGCCTACGACAAGCAGGGCAACCCCATCGAGCTGTCGCCGCGCAACGTGCTCAAAAAAGTGCTCAAGCTCTATGCCGACAAAGGTTGGCAGCCCATCGTCGCGCCGGAAATGGAGTTCTACCTGACCAAGCGCAGCGACGACCCGGACTTTCCGCTGCAACCGCCCATTGGCCGTTCCGGCCGCCCGGAAACCGGTCGCCAGTCTTTCTCGATCGAAGCGGCCAACGAATTCGATCCGCTGTTCGAAGACGTCTATGACTGGTGCGAACTGCAGGAGCTGGACCTCGATACCCTGATCCACGAGGACGGCACGGCGCAGATGGAAATCAATTTCCGTCACGGCGATGCCCTGTCCCTGGCCGACCAGATCCTGGTGTTCAAGCGCACCATGCGCGAGGCGGCACTCAAGCACGACGTGGCCGCTACCTTCATGGCCAAGCCCATGACCGGCGAGCCGGGCAGTGCGATGCACCTGCACCAGAGCATCATCGACAAGGAAACCGGCAAGAACGTCTTCTCCAATGAAGACGGGACCATGAGCGATCTGTTCCTGCACCACATCGGTGGCTTGCAGAAGTTCATCCCCGAGCTGTTGCCGCTGTTCGCCCCCAACGTCAACTCGTTCCGCCGCTTCCTGCCGGACACCTCGGCACCAGTGAACGTGGAGTGGGGCGAAGAGAACCGCACCGTGGGCCTGCGCGTGCCGGACGCCGGGCCGCAGAACCGTCGGGTGGAAAACCGCTTGCCGGGCGCCGACGCCAACCCGTACCTGGCGATTGCCGCCAGCCTGCTGTGTGGCTTCATCGGCATGGTCGAAGGCATCGACCCGAGCGCGCCGGTGGTGGGCCGTGGCTACGAACGCCGCAACCTGCGTTTGCCGCTGACCATCGAAGACGCCCTGGAGCGCATGGAAAACAGCACCACCATCGAGAAATACCTGGGCAAGAAATTCATCACAGGCTACGTCGCGGTCAAGCGGGCCGAGCATGAAAACTTCAAGCGCGTCATCAGTTCGTGGGAGCGGGAATTCCTGCTCTTTGCCGTCTGAAGCGCCGGGCGAGGCTGCGTCAGGCAGCTTCGCCCCCACCGATAACAGGAGAATTCGCATGACCCGCAACAACCCGCAAACCCGTGAATGGCAGGCCCTGAGCAACGATCATCACTTGGCGCCGTTCAGCGATTTCAAGCAGCTCAAAGAGAAAGGCCCGCGCATCATCACCCACGCCAAGGGCGTCTACCTCTGGGACAGTGAAGGCAACAAGATCCTCGACGGCATGGCCGGCCTCTGGTGCGTGGCCGTCGGTTATGGCCGCGAGGAACTGGCCGATGCCGCCAGCCAGCAGATGCGCGAACTGCCGTACTACAACCTGTTCTTCCAGACGGCCCACCCGCCGGTGCTGGAATTGTCCAAAGCCATCGCCGACATCGCCCCTGAAGGCATGAACCATGTGTTCTTCACTGGCTCCGGCTCCGAGGGCAACGACACCATGTTGCGCATGGTCCGCCACTATTGGGCGATCAAGAGCCAGCCGAACAAGAAAGTCATCATCAGCCGCAAGAACGGTTATCACGGTTCGACCGTCGCCGGCGCGAGCCTGGGCGGCATGACCTACATGCACGAGCAGGGCGACCTGCCGATCCCGGGCATTGTCCACATCGCCCAGCCTTACTGGTTCGGCGAAGGCGGCGACATGAGCCCCGAGGAGTTCGGCGTGTGGGCGGCCAACCAATTGGAAGAGAAGATCCTGGAGATCGGCGTGGACAACGTCGGGGCCTTCATCGCCGAGCCGATCCAGGGCGCCGGCGGTGTGATCGTGCCGCCGGACAGCTACTGGCCGCGCATGAAGGAAATCCTCGCCAAGTACGACATTCTGTTCGTGGCTGACGAAGTGATCTGTGGCTTCGGCCGTACCGGTGAGTGGTTCGGTACCGACCATTACGGGTTGAAACCGCACATGATGACCATCGCCAAGGGCCTGACCTCCGGCTATATCCCCATGGGCGGGCTGATCGTGCGCGACGACGTGGTCGCGGTGCTCAACGAAGGCGGTGACTTCAACCACGGGTTTACCTACTCCGGTCACCCGGTGGCCGCGGCGGTGGCCCTGGAAAACATCCGCATCCTGCGCGACGAGAAGATCATCGAGCGTGTCCACAGCGAAACGGCACCCTATTTGCAGAAGCGTTTGCGGGAACTGAACGATCATCCGCTGGTGGGTGAAGTACGCGGGGTCGGTTTGCTGGGGGCGATCGAACTGGTCCAGGACAAGGCCACGCGCAAACGCTACGAAGGCAAGGGCGTGGGCATGATCTGCCGGCAGTTCTGCTTCGATAACGGGCTGATCATGCGCGCGGTGGGCGACACCATGATCATTGCGCCGCCGCTGGTGATCAGCAAGGCCGAGATCGATGAATTGGTGGCCAAGGCGCGGCAGTGCCTGGACCTGACGCTCAATGCGTTGCAGGGCTAAGTGCTAGGCTCTGAGCGAGGTGCCTGCAAGGGCCTCGCCCAGCGTGAACAAAAGGCTGGGCTTGTGTTGAAAGCCTGCCCTGTAACTTGCCAGACTACCGCCTGTTCAAGTTGCCCGCGAGCCGGCTACTGAACGTGGCTAAAAAGAATAACCGGAGCATCAATCCATGAAGGCATTAGGTATGAAGATAGCTGGCAAGACCCTCCTCGCCATGTCCCTGATGGGCGTGATGGCGGGCGCCGTCCAGGCGGACGACAAAGTGCTGCATGTCTACAACTGGTCCGACTACATTGCACCGGACACCGTCGCCAAGTTCGAGAAAGAAACGGGGATCAAAGTCGTCTACGACGTGTTCGACAGCAACGAAACCCTGGAAGCCAAGTTGCTGGCCGGCAAGTCCGGTTATGACATCGTGGTGCCGTCGAACAACTTCCTGGCCAAGCAGATCAAGGCCGGCGTCTACCAGGAGCTGGACAAGTCCAAGCTGCCGAACTGGAAGAACCTGGACACCGACCTGCTCAAGGCTGTCGGCGATGCCAGCGACCAGGGCAACAAACACGCCTTCCCTTACATGTGGGGCACCATCGGCATCGGTTACAATCCCGAGAAGGTCAAGGCCGCATTGGGCGTCGACAAGATCGATTCCTGGGACACCCTGCTCAAGCCCGAGAACATCGCCAAGCTCAAGAGCTGCGGCGTGAGCTTCCTCGATTCGCCAACCGAAATGATTCCGGTGGCCCTGCATTACCTTGGCTACCCGACCGACAGCCAGGACAAGAAGCAACTGGCCGAGGCCGAAGCGCTGTTCCTCAAGTTGCGTCCATCGATCGGTTACTTCCACTCTTCCAAATACATTTCCGACCTGGCCAACGGCAACATCTGCGTCGCCGTGGGCTACTCGGGTGATATCGAGCAATCCAAGAGCCGTGCTGCCGAGGCTGGCGGCAAAGTGAAAGTGGCCTACACCATTCCCAAGGAAGGTGCCGGTTCGTTCTACGACATGGTCGCCATTCCCAAGGATGCCGAAAATGTCGAGGCCGCTTATAAATGGATGAACTTCATCATGCAGCCGGAAATCATGGCGCAGATCACCGATAGCGTGCGTTTCCCGAACGGCAACAAGGCCGCCACCGCGTTGGTGGACAAGGAAATCTCCGGTGACCCGAGCATTTACCCATCGGATGAAGTGAAGGCCAAGCTGTACGCCATCAGCGATCTGCCGCCTGCGACCCAGCGGATCCTGACCCGCAGCTGGACCAAGATCAAATCCGGTAAATAAGCCGGTCTGAAGCATCCTCCTGTTGTCGCTGGCATCGCGGCGGCGGCAACAGGAGCCACTCAATAACTAAAAGTTTTGCTGGATCGGTTTATCGAGGGTAAGTTGCGCGCCGGTTTTGTTGCAGGGTCCATCGTGGCCAAGTAACGGGGGCAACTTGGGCCCAACTATTTAAGAGGACCTCCACGTGCCAGTCTTTTCTTTGTTACGCAACGCCTTGCTGGTCGGCGCCGGCCTGACGCTCGCCGTCAGTGTCCAGGCCGCCTCCACCGTGCATATTTATAATTGGTCGGACTATATTGGCGAGACCACTCTGGCTGATTTTGAAAAAGCCACTGGCATCAAGCCGGTGTATGACGTGTTCGACTCCAACGAAACCCTGGAAGGCAAGTTGCTGGCCGGGCGTACCGGCTACGACGTGGTTGTGCCGTCCAACCACTTCCTGGGCAAGCAGATCAAGGCCGGGGCGTTCCAGAAGCTCGACAAGGCGCAGTTGCCCAATTACGCCAACCTCGACCCTGCGCTGCTCAAGCGCCTGGAAAAGAACGACCCGGGCAACCAGTACGCCGTGCCTTACCTCTGGGGCACCAACGGCATCGGCTATAACGTCGAGAAGATCAAGGCGGTCCTGGGCGTCGAGAAGATCGATTCGTGGGCCATGCTGTTCGAACCGGAGAACATCAAGAAGCTCTCCAGCTGCGGTGTTTCGTTCCTCGACTCGGGCGATGAAATGATCCCGGCGATGCTCAATTACCTGGGCCTGAACCCCAACAGCGAAGACCCCGAAGATTACAAGAAGGCCGAGGCGCAGCTGCTCAAGATCCGGCCTTACGTGACCTATTTCAATTCCTCCAAGTACATTTCCGACCTCGCCAATGGCGAGATCTGCGTGGCGGCCGGTTTCTCCGGCGACATTTTCCAGGCCCGCGCTCGTGCCAGCGAGGCCGGCAAGGGCGTCAACATCGCCTATGTGATTCCCAAGGAAGGCGGCAATCTCTGGTTCGACATGCTGGCGATCCCGCGTGACGCCACTAACGTCAAGCAAGCGCATGCCTTCATCAACTATGTGCTCAAGCCTGAGGTCATCGCCCAGGTCAGCGACGTTGTCGGTTATGCCAACCCGAACCCGAAGGCTGGCGAACTGATGGACCAGAAAGTACGCACCGATGAAGCGGTTTACCCACCGCAAGCGGTCGTCGACAAGCTCTACGTCAACTCCGAGTTGCCGCCCAAGATCCAACGCCTCATGACCCGCAGCTGGACCAAGGTCAAGTCGGGTAAATAATCTCAACACTCTGTTCGTCCGCGTGGGGCGAACTGCAAATTCTGTGGGAGTTTCGTAAATGGCAGTTGCCTCCGGCGCCTATAAGAAAGCCCTCGAGGGCGACCAGACACCCAAGCAGGTGCTGGTCAAAATCGACCGGGTCACGAAGAAGTTCGACGAGACGATTGCCGTGGACGATGTGTCCCTGGAAATCAAGAAAGGCGAGATCTTCGCCTTGCTCGGCGGTTCGGGATCGGGCAAATCCACCTTGCTGCGCATGCTGGCCGGTTTCGAGCGGCCCACCGAGGGGCGGATTTTCCTCGACGGTGTGGACATCACCGACATGCCGCCCTATGAGCGGCCGATCAACATGATGTTCCAGTCCTACGCCCTGTTCCCACACATGACCGTGGCGCAGAACATCGCCTTCGGCCTGCAACAGGACAAGATCCCGAAGGCCGAGATCGATGCCCGCGTGGCGGAGATGCTCAAGCTGGTGCAGATGAGCCAGTACGCCAAGCGCAAGCCACACCAGCTCTCCGGTGGCCAGCGCCAGCGCGTGGCCCTGGCCCGTTCCCTGGCCAAGCGCCCGAAGCTGTTGCTGCTCGACGAACCAATGGGCGCGCTGGATAAAAAACTGCGCTCGCAGATGCAACTGGAGCTGGTGGAGATCATCGAGCGGGTTGGCGTGACCTGCGTCATGGTGACCCACGACCAGGAAGAGGCCATGACCATGGCCGAACGTATCGCGATCATGCACCTGGGCTGGATCGCCCAGATCGGCAGCCCGATCGACATCTACGAGACCCCGACCAGCCGGCTGGTCTGCGAGTTCATCGGCAACGTCAACATCTTCGAGACCGAAGTGGTGGAGGACGCCGAAGGCCACGCGGTGCTGACCTGCAAGGACCTGGACCGCAACATCTACGTCGGCCACGGCATCAGCACCTCGGTGCAGGACAAGTCCGTGACCTACGCCATTCGCCCGGAAAAACTGCTGGTCACTTCCGAGCCGCCGACTTGCGAGCACAACTGGTCCAGCGGCAAGGTCCATGACATCGCCTACCTGGGCGGCCACTCGGTGTTCTACGTCGAGCTGCCGAGCGGCAAGCTGGTGCAGTCCTTCGTCGCCAACGCCGAACGCCGTGGCCAGCGCCCGACCTGGGGCGACCAGGTGTTCGTCTGGTGGGAAGACGACAGCGGCGTGGTGCTTCGCTCATGAACATGCGCAAACTCAAACGCCGACTCGATCGAATAACGCCCGGTGGCCGCCAACTGGTCATCGGGGTGCCCTTCATCTGGCTGTTCCTGTTCTTCATGCTGCCGTTCTTCATCGTCCTGAAGATCAGCTTTGCCGAAGCCGACGTGGCCATCCCGCCGTACACCGAGATCTACAGCTACGTCGACCAGAAGCTGCAGGTGCTGCTCAACCTCGCCAACTACGCGATGCTGAGCGAGGACGAGTTGTACATCGCCGCCTACCTCGGCTCGCTGAAAATGGCCCTGATCAGCACGGTCTTGTGCCTGCTGATCGGCTACCCGATGGCCTATGGCATCGCCAATGCCCGCAAAGAGATGCAGACGGTGCTGGTGCTGCTGATCATGATGCCGACCTGGACCGCGATCCTGATCCGCGTCTACGCCTGGATGGGCATCCTCAGCAACAACGGCTTGCTCAATGGCTTTTTGCTGAGCATGGGTTGGATCAGTGAACCGCTGCAGATCCTCAACACCAACCTGGCGGTGTATATCGGGGTCGTCTACTCCTATCTGCCGTTCATGATCCTGCCGTTGTACGCCAACCTGGTGAAACATGACGCCAGCCTGTTGGAAGCCGCGTCGGACCTGGGCTCGAGCACCTTCAACAGCTTCTGGAAGATCACCGTGCCGCTGTCCAAGAACGGCATCGTCGCCGGCTGCATGCTGGTGTTCATCCCGGTGGTGGGTGAGTTCGTGATCCCGGAGCTGCTGGGCGGCCCGGAAACCCTGATGATCGGCAAAGTGCTGTGGCAGGAATTTTTCAATAATCGAGACTGGCCGGTGGCATCCGCCCTGGCGGTGGTGATGCTGGCGATCCTGATCGTGCCTATCATCCTGTTCAACCGCAGTCAGGCCAAGGAAATGGAGGGCAAGGAATGAAGCGCTTCAGTTTTTCAAGCCTGATGCTGGTGCTGGGTTTGCTGTTCATCTACGCACCGATGCTGATCCTGGTGATCTATTCGTTCAACGCCTCGAAACTGGTGACGGTGTGGGGCGGTTGGTCGGTCAAGTGGTACGTCGGCCTGTTGGACAACAGTCAACTGATGGGCTCGGTGGTGCGCTCGCTGGAAATCGCTTGCTACACGGCGATTGCCGCGGTGGCCCTGGGGACGCTGGCGGCCTTCGTGTTGACCCGCATCACCCACTTCAAGGGCCGCACGCTGTTCGGCGGCCTGGTCACCGCGCCGCTGGTGATGCCGGAAGTCATCACCGGCCTGTCGCTGTTGCTGCTGTTCGTCGCCATGGCGCAGATGATCGGCTGGCCCCAGGAGCGTGGCATCGTCACGATCTGGATCGCCCACACCACGTTCTGTGCGGCCTATGTGGCGGTGGTGGTCTCGGCACGCTTGCGTGAGCTGGACCTGTCCATCGAAGAGGCGGCCATGGACCTCGGTGCCCGACCGTGGAAGGTGTTCTTTTTGATCACCATCCCGATGATCGCACCGTCGCTGGCGGCGGGGGGCATGATGTCCTTCGCGTTGTCCCTGGATGACCTGGTGCTGGCGAGCTTCGTCTCCGGACCCGGCTCGACGACCTTGCCGATGGAAGTCTTCTCGGCCGTGCGCCTGGGCGTGAAGCCGGAGATCAACGCCGTGGCGAGCCTGATCCTCCTGGCGGTGTCGCTGGTGACCTTCCTGGTCTGGTACTTCAGCCGCCGCGCCGAAGAGAGTCGCAAGCGCGCGATCCAGCAAGCCATCGAAGAAAGCGCTGCCGACTCCTGGAAACAACCGGAAGTCCGCCGGGCCGAGACCGCACCGGTCTAACCCGACGCAGCTCTACCTGTGGGAGCGAGCTTGCTCGCGATAGCGGTGAGACAGTCGACGAAAAGGTTGAATGTCAGTCCGCCTTCGCGAGCAAGCTCGCTCCCACAGTTTTTTGGGTCGCCT
>NZ_FOKH01000011.1:69836-201496 GCF_900111955.1 Pseudomonas sp. NFIX10
GAAAAGGTTGAATGTCAGTCCGCCTTCGCGAGCAAGCCCGCTCCCACAGGTTTTTGGGGTACTCACAAAACTGTGAACAGCCGCAAATCCAATGTGGGAGCGGGCTTGCCCGCGAAAGCGGTGTGGCAGTCAATGCAGAAATGGACGGGTTACGAATTCCAAGGCGATGTACGGATGACTTCGACAAAGTTCATCGGCTTGAACCCTGGTTCCTGATCCACCAGCACGTCGGTCTTCACGTTGCCAAAGGTGGTCTGCGGACGATGCCGCAAACCGTCGGCGAAGGCGCAGATGATGCATTCCTTGAACCCTTCCCCGTGCGGATGAGCATGCACCACGGCGTCCCGCTGCGCAGCCGGAAACGCGGCGTAGTCCATGCCCAGCACGTCCATCTCCACCCCGGCGGTCACCAGGGCGACGGTGGGGCGCAGGTGTTTGGGCACGCCTGGCGTGGTGTGCAGGGCAATGGAGAGCCATACCTGTTCGATATCGTCATCACTCAACCCGTAGGGCTTGAGAAACGCTGCGGCCGCGTTCGCACCGTCCACTTCGAAACGCTCATCGTCGCTGCGATGACCTTCCACCAGGCCCAGGTCGTGGAACATCGCCCCGACATACAGCAACTCCGGGTTGTAGGCCAATTGCCGACGCTGGCCACTCAAGGCGCCGAACAGAAATACCCGGCGAGAGTGGTGGTACAGCAAGTCGGACTCGATATCGCGGATGTATTCGGTGGTGGCGCGGGCGAGGGTGCTGTCGGGGATCTTGATGCCGGCGATGCTGTTCATGCTGTTCTCCTCTTGACGATGGGCCAGTGCGGCGCCGAGGGTTTCAGTCTGTTCGCCGGGAGTTAGCCGAACAATGTTCCCATGGCTGCGATCCGTGCCAATAAGCCTGGGTTTCGTGCCAGGGTGGCTTGCGAGGCGCGAATTGGCTAGGGTGCTGGAGTCGTTCCACTCGAAGGCAAGCGAGCACCATGCAGAAAGTCGTCGCCGTCGTGGTATTCCCAGGCGTCCAGGCGCTGGACGTTACCGGGCCCATGGACGTGTTCAGCGAAGCCAATCGGTTCCTGGTCGCCGAGGATCATTATCGGCTTGAAGTGATCGGCGTCGAACAGGGCGCGATGTCTTGTTCCAATGGCTTGTCCCTCAATCCCCATCGGCACTTCAGCGCCGCCTCGCAGGCGTACGACCTGCTATTGGTGGCGGGCGGACCGCGGTTGCCGTTGATGCACTTTGGCGCGGTATTCGATGCCTGGCTGCGGGAAGCTTGCGGGCGGGCGCGGCGCTTTGGTTCGATCTGCAACGGCGCTTTCATGCTGGCCCGGGCCGGATTGCTGGAGGGGCGGACCGCCACCACCCATTGGGGTGACGCCACGGCGCTGGCGCAGCTGTGTCCCTCGACCCGGGTCGAAGCGGATCGTTTGTACGTGCAGGATCGCCAGCTCTACACCTCGGCCGGGGTGAGCGCGGGGATCGACCTTTCCTTGTTCCTGCTGGCCCAGGACCATGGCCCGGACGTGGCCCTGAGTGTTGCCAAGCGGTTGGTGGTGTTTACCCAGCGCTCGGGCGGGCAGTCGCAATTCAGCCCTTTTCTCGCACCCCACGCTGAGCCGACGTCCACCGTGGCCCAGGTCCAGGCGTATGTCCTGGCGCACCTGAACGGTGACCTGACCATCGCCGACCTGGCCAATGCCGCGAACATGAGCCCGCGTAACTTCTCTCGGGTTTTCACCCGGGAAGCGAAGATCACGCCAGCGGAGTTCGTCGAGCAGGCCCGGGTGGACGCGGCGCGGGTGATGCTGGAAAGCACCCGCGCCCCGCTCAAGACCGTGGCTTGGCAATGTGGCTTTCGCGACGCCCAGCACATGCGCAGCGTATTCAATCGCAGGCTGGGCGTGACGCCGCAGCAATTCAGGCTGAATTTCGCTGCGCTGGCGTAGGTGTCAGCCGCTCACTTCTTCAGCGCGTCATGGGCCTCCAGGGCTCGCAGGGAATAGATGTACGCCGCGCCGGCATTCAATGACACGGCGGTGGCCAGGGTGGCGGCGATTTCCTCGCGGGTGGCGCCGGCCTTGATGGCGGCGTCGGTGTGTACGCCAATGCAGCCGTCACAGCGTGTGGTGATGGCCACGGCGATGGAGATCAGCTCGCGGGTCTTGGCATCGAGCACGTTGTTTTCAGCCGCGGCTTCATCCAAGGCCATGTAGGCCTTGACCATCTTCGGATTGCTCTTGCCCAGGGCGCCAAAGGCGCTCTTGATGGTGGGCAGCAGTTCGGACCAGTTATTGAACATAGCGTTGACTCCTGTGAAAGAGGCGGGAGGTGAGCCCCTGTAGTCTTGACCATCCGTGACGATCAAGCCCGGTTCAGCGATGAAAAAGATCGGCACGCCCGGTTCAGGGCGCCCGGGCCGGCAGTAGCTTGAGGGTGGCGCGAGTATTGGCGACCACTTCTTCCTCGGCCAGGTGCGCCTGGTAATAGACCCCTTCGATGTACGCCTCGGCCTGATCCTCGTAATGCTTGTCGAACGGCACGCCGCTCTGGCCGACGGGGTTGATGGTGACGCTATGGCTTGGGTCGGCGAAGTCGATGATGCGCCGGGTCGAAGGCCCGTAGGTTACCGGCCACGGCGCCGGGCCGATCCTGGCGGAGAGGTTGTTGGGCACTTCATGGGTACCAGGGGCGGCAAACGGCCCCACGTTGAAGACACGGTCCAACGGCTTTTGCTGGCCCAGCGGATGACCATGGGTCAGGGTGTGAGCCTTGCCCCATTGCCATTGCGTGGCATCGTCGCCCAGGGTGGCCCGCAGGTGCGCCAGGCTTTTCTTCCAGGCGACACTCACCGTGTCGGCACGGGTTTCGGTGCCCAGGGTCGTGCGGTCATCCCACCAGGGTGAATCCTTCGAGGCCGCCAGGCGTGGCAGGGCCGCGTCGATCACCCGGGTCGACAGCGCGGTGTCGAAGAACCCATCGCCCAGTTCATCGTGCAGGGCGGCGTCGGCCAGGTTGAACAGGAACTGGTTGAACAGCGTGGCGCTGATGGAGTCCAGCGGGTAATCGCCCGGCCATTGGGCCAGTTGTTCCACCCATTTGCGTTCCTGCGGGTCGCTGACCCCTTCACGCAGCACCGGCAACAACGGCGCGAGCACGCGAGGGCCGTAGGCGGTGGTGGTGCCCAGTTGCAGCTTCTGGGTGCTTTGGATGTCCCATTTCGCCTGCTTGTCGCTGAGCTGCTGGTTGAGTTGCTGGCCGCGGTCGGCGAGGTTGTAGTAACCGGGGATCTCGATGCCGCTGGCTGGCACGGGCTGGAAGTTGGCCGAGACGATGTAGCCCCGCGTCGGGTTCTCTTCCTGGGGGTTGCTGCTGAACGGGTAGAAACCTTCCTTTTCCGACTCCGCGCTGCTGCCATCGAGGATGAACCCGGGCTTCACGCCGGCGGGGCGCTTGGGCAGTTGCGCGGCGGCCCACCAGCCGATATCGCCCTTGGCATTGGCCCACACCACGTTCAGCCCAGGGGCATGGATCTGGGCCGAGGCGCCACGGGCCTTGGCCAGGGTATCGGCGCGGTTGAGCTGGTAAAAGGCGTCGAGGATCGGATTGCGACTTTCCAGGAACCCCCACCACATGGCGACCGGGGTCTTGCCGGCGTTCGCACCGAGGGCATCGTTGACGATCGGACCGTGGGGCGACTGGCGCAGCACCAGCGTCACCGGCGCCTGGCCCTTGACCGCGATCTGCTGTTCGCTGCGGGTCATGTCCACCCATTGGCCGCGATACCAGACCTGCTCGGGATTGTCCGGGTTGACCTTCTCGGCGATGAGGTCCAGGTCGTCGTTCTGGAACATGGTGATGCTCCAGCCGAAATCCTTGTTCATGCCCAGCGTGGCGAAGGGCATCAAGGCTTGATAGTGCCCGTAGAGTTCGAAACCCGGCGCGGACAGGTGCGCCTCGTACCACACCGACGGCGTGGAAAAACGGATATGCGGGTCGCCCGCCAGCAACGGCTTGCCGCTTTGGGTACGGCTGCCGGAGAGCGCCCAGGCGTTACTGCCCTCGAATTGCGGCAGGCCGTTTTCCGCCAGGGCTTGTTCGCTCAGGCGGGCCAGGGCATTGAGGTCTTTCCAGTCGGCGGCGGCCAGGGGCAGGCCGCGCTTGGGACCGTCGGCCAGCACGCCCTGGGGCTGCCAGTCGAGGTCGAAGATGTTCAGGTACTCGGCGCCCAGTTGATCGCGCACGTAGGTCAGCAGCGGTTCGGTACGGAACGCCGCCGCGAAGCTGTAGGCCATGTAGCCGGTAATGCTCACGGTGTCTTCAGCCGTAAAGGGGCGCTTGGGAATGCCCAGCACATCGAACTCCACGGGCCGGGTGTGGCTGTCCTGGTAGGCATTGATGCCGTCCAGGTAGGCCTGCATGGCGGCCCAGGCCGGGGATTGCCGGTCTTGTTCGGTCACATAGGCTGCGGCGCGCTCGCGAATGCGCAGGCTGCGCATCAGTTTGTCGGTGTCGAGCAGCTTTGGCCCCAGCACCTCGGCCAACTCGCCCCGGGCGAGGCGACGCATGATCTCCATCTGGAACAGCCGGTCCTGGGCATGGATATAGCCGAGGGCGCGGTAGAGGTCGGTTTCGTTCTCGGCGCGGATGTGCGGCACCCCACGCTCGTCGTAGCGCACCGTCACCGAGCCCTGCAGTCCCGGCACCTGCACCGTGCCCTGGCGGGTGGGCTGCTTGCTGTAGAGGTAGCCGCCCGCGACGATGATGGCGGTGACGACCAGTGACAGGAAGGCGATGAGGGTGCGTTTCATGGTGATTCCTTGTGGAGTGACAGCATGCCTGCTGCTTCTTTAACACGATGCCGTGTCCACGCGCACCGTTGCGCCCAGGCGATTTCCCTGGCGTCGCACCTTTTGGCGGATGTGTCGCTGATTGGGCAGGACGCCCACGGTGGCGCTTTCACGGGCCGCAGTATAGGCGGTCAACGCCGTAGGGAGGGCGGTCGCAGGAGCATCGTTCCTGCGACCGGTCTTGGAGGGGAGTTGGAATCGATGAGCGTCGAACCATCCCCAGGGAATGGCCCGACGGTTTCATCAGGCGGGTTTCGTGCTGGATTGTCCTTCCCCAGGCGGATTGCCCTGGGGTTGCGTCTGGCCGCGCTCCGCCAGTTCGACGTTGTCGCCCGCAGGCAGGTTCTTGGGTCTTGTGGCCAATTGCTGGATCTTGTCGGCGCCTTTGTTGAGTTGCGCGACAGTGGTCTGGGGGATGATCTGGGTAAAGCCGCGGCCCACGCGGTAGGCGTTCTCCAGGTTGCGCCTCCAGCCATCCGGCTGGGTGTGGGCGTGGATTTCGCTATTTGGATGCAGGGTGTTCAGCAGCGCCACGTTTGCACGCAGGGCGAGGTCGTCCTTGTCGTCATTCAACGCTTTGTTTTCCAGCGGGGCTGTCACGGCGTTGGGAAAGAACGGGAACAGGGTCACGCCGGAGTTGACGAACGTCGCAACCAGCTGCACGACTTTTTCCTCCACTGTGGCGTCTTCGCCCGCCTCGGACGCGTCACGCACCAGGTTTCGCAGGGCGATCCCTTCGCTAGCACCGAGGATCCGGTTGGCGTAGTCGCTGAGGTTGGTGATGCTCAGAGGGTTGAGTTTATCCTTGGCTTCGGAAAGTGCCTTGGGCAGCAGCTCGCCCCAGTCCCGATTTTCCGTGGTGACCCGGTAGGTCGGGATCTGCTCTTCGCCATGGACCTGCGCATATTTCGCCACGGCCTGGACGCCCGCCATTCCGAAGCCGCCTACACCGGAAGCCGTGCTGCGGGCGATGTGGCCCGAGGCGCTTATCGAGCTGAACAGGTCCAGCACGTCGCGCACCGTTTGGGCGGTGCCGAAGGCGAGGTAACCGGTGAAGTCACCGCTCGGGGTGCCAAAGTTGTTGGCATTCTGTGCCAGTTTGAACTCATTGCGTTTTTGCGCCTGGGAAACGTCGAGCTCCGAGAGTTGAGGGTTGACGACCCGGCGCCCGTTCACGGTGATTTCCGGCAAAGGCTTGGGGTACACCGCCAGTGGGTCGACTTTGGCCAGGCCCTTGCCGATGGTCTTGTCGACCACCAGTTGGACAAACGGACGAATGCCGTCGCTGATCACCTTGTGAGCGGTTCCAAGGACGACCGAGGTCGTAGCGACCTGTGCTCCATAGGACGCATTCTCCATCAACTCGTCGGCTGCCGAGGTGGCGGCGCCGAAGTGACCGGCGGACGCGATGCCCTGGGGGATCCCCGCATCGAGGAAGACCGCCAGGCCGGTGACGAAGCCGGTCTGGGTCTTGAGCTGGGCGACGTGGTCCTGGCGGGCGACGTTCTTCAGCGCGGTGTCCAGCCCTTCGTTTTCCTTTGTAACCTTCTCCAGCTTGCTTGGGGTGGTTGGCTTGGCCTCATCCTTCTCCAGCAACTCACCGAACTCTGTGCGCACTTCTTGCAACTGGATCAGTTGATCTCGTGCCCTGTCCTGTTCGGCCTTGGGCAGGGCAGCGTTGCTCGCGGCCTGTTGCGCGTGGGCGATGCGGCTGTTCAGGAACGTGCTCAGGCGCGCGGGCATCTCCTCGCCCATGGCTTTCACGACACCCTTGGCATAGTCCCGGAAGGCAGCGTGGCTGCTGACCAGGTGCGGCAGGTCCTCATGCCCCTGGGAGTTGTCGATGACTTCCTGGCACAACGAATGATAGGCCCCGAGGGTCTCGCCCACGCGTGTGCAATGGGCATGCCAGACGGATTTGAAGCTGCCGCTCGCGGCCCGTGCCTCTTCGCTCTTGCTCAGGTAGTTGTTGAGGTCGGCGATGAAGGCTTCGGTTTCCTCGCGGCCCGACAGCATCGGGTGGTTCGTGCCGCCCAGCTCGGCCAGGTGCTGGTGCATCTCCTGATAACTCGTTCCAGGCGCATAGCTCAATGCCTTGCCTTCCAGGGTCATGTACGCCCGGGCGAAGCCTATGGGATCAGCTTCAGGGTCTTTTTTGCCCAGCCTGCCGATCAGTCCCTCCAGGCGGGGCTTTTTGCTGGCGAAGGCCTGCTGCGTCGATTCGCTAGCGCTACCGGTGAAATGGAAGGGCACCAAAGGCGTCGTGGAGGGACGGACCTGCTCGGCGAGGCTGCCTCCCACCGGTCTGATTTCATCGTTCTGTTGTTGGCTCAAGGCTGCCGGGCCTTGGTTCAGGCTTACGTATAAAACTGCCATGGTGTTTCTCCTAGAGCGACAGAGCGTTGTTGAGTCCTGAATGACGCTTGATGGGGTTTGGCGCCTGGGCAGGCTTGGCCTCGCGCCCCGTGACGGGGCCGTCGAAGAAGTAGCCGTCGCGCCAGATCAGCGCCATGTCGGCGACACCGCCCATCAGCCCGAGCAGGCGCTCGGCCGTGAGGTTGTCCACGGGCACGTGCCCGATCAGGATGACCAGCTCGCTGTCGCGGTTGTAGGACAGCGACGGGCAGAACGCCCCGCTCAGCAGATACAGGTTGGTTTCCAGCAGCCTTTGCAGGACGGCTTCCCGATTCGCCACAGGCAACGGCCCGAAGCTGCAGTAGATGAACACGTCGCCCTCGCCGACGCCTGGGGTGTGTTTCAAGGAAAAGTCGACATCCTTGACCGACAGGTTCGCCTGTTCGTAGAACGCTGACGGAGTAGGGATCATCGTGAGTTCGCACAACTGATCGATCAGTTTGCAATAGATGGGTGACGCCATGATTGACCTCGCATTGTCGTGCCGGCGCCGACGAGCGCCCGCTAGCCCAAGGTGAGTGACACCTGCGCCATTTCAGTTCCCCTCCACTGCAGGCGGGTGGAACCGCTGCCCGGTGATCTGCCACCCAATGGCGCCACCTCATTCAAGGTTGATCGCCCATGTCCCGTTCACTCGCACGTTCGCTGGCCCTGCGCTTCGTCCCCAAAGGTTTGTCCATGCTCGCCATGGGCACCTTGCTGTATGGCTGCCAGCACCTCGAGCCGCAGTTGACCATTGGCGATCCGGCTGCCCGCGAGCCATACCGTTCGCAGTTGCGCTGGCTCGAACCGGCGCCCACGGACACGCTGGTCCAGATCGGCGAATTGCCCGCGCAAGGCGATGGTGGCCTGTGGGCACGCATGCGCCAGGGGTTTTCCTTGCAGACAAAGACCCGAGGGGTGGCGCGCATCGACGAGCAGCGCCGATGGTTGATGGAGCGCCCGGCGTTTCTCACCCAGACGGGGCGCGCCGGCAGCCGGTACCTGCACTTCATCGTCGGCGAATTGAGCAAGCGCAACATGCCGCTGGAGCTGGCTTTGTTGCCGGCCATCGAGAGCGGCTTCAATCCGAACGCCCAATCCCCCGCCCAGGCCATGGGCCTCTGGCAGTTCGTCCCGGCCACGGGGCGTCGCTATCAGTTGCAGCAGGCTGGCGACTATGACGAGCGCCGGGACATCCCGTCGTCCACCCGCGCGGCCCTGGACTACCTGTCGTACCTGCACGATTACTTCGACGGTGACTGGCTGTTGGCGCTGGCCGCCTACAACGCCGGGGAAGGTCGCGTGCGCGATGCCATCACCCGCAATCGGGCTCGTGGCTTGGCGACCAACTACTGGAACCTCTCGCTGCCCGGTGAAACCCAGAACTATGTGCCGCGGCTGCTGGCGTTGTCCCAGTTGGTCAATACACCGGCTGAATATGGCGTGAACCTGGTGCCCATCGCCGACCAGCCGTATTTCCAGATGGTCGCTCTGCAGCAGCCGGTGGACCTGGCGCACCTGGCGGTGCTGTCCGGTGTGCACGAACGAGAGCTACGCATGCTCAACCCCGCCGGGCGAGGTCGGGCCCGTGGGCAATTGCTGATGCCCATGGAAGCGTCGCGTCGGCTGTTGGCACAACCGGACATGATCGCCAGGGCGGCACACCCCCACGGGGTCATCGGCGAAGACTCGCGCAGCACTCCGGTCAATACCGGTACGGCCGCCACGCAAGTGGCGGACGCGGCGGTCCCGCCAGGGGCGTGAACGACGCTCGCCCTATCCCTGGGCGAGCCCTCATCCGACGAACTACAGGCAATCTGTCGCGACGTTGGCCAGGCGTCGTGCCCTGGGGTCCATCAGCACGTAGGAGCCAATGGTGTTGCAGGCGAAGCCGAACGCTACCCCGCGCTCAGGATCGGCGAAACCGACGGTGCCGCCAGCGCCCATATGGCCGAAGGCCGAGGCGCCCATGCCATAACTGCCGTTCGCCACATGCGGCTGTTCGAGCATCACGCCCAGGCCGAAACGCGCTGGGGTCTGTAGCGTCGGGTCGTACTCGGCGCTGTGTTCGCGCAGCATTTCATTGAGCAGCGGTGACTCCAAAAGACGTCCGTCGAGCAGGCCCGCATAGAACGTCGCCAGGCTGCGGGCGTTTCCATGCCCGTTGGCCGCTGGCTGGGTCATGCGCTTCCAGCCGGTTTCGTTACTGCGCCCCAGCACCATCGGCGGGTTGGCGAAGGCCAGCGCGCTCATGGCGGTCGGTTCGTTGAGCACGAACTGGAGCACCCGGCCGAAGGCTTCATCGTCGATCTCGTCCTTGGTTCGTGCCATGTAGGCGCAGCGCCCGATGGTCGCCTCGTCGAGGCCAAGGTGAAAATCCAACCCGAGCGGTGCCGCCACCCGCTGGCAGATGCTCTGCGCCGGCGGCAGGCCATCTACCCGCCGCAGCAGCTCGCCGAGGATCCAGCCGAACAGCAAGGGGGAATACGTCTGCCGCTCCCCGGCCGCCGCCCAGGGACGTTCCTCGGCGATCAGGTCCGTCATGGTGTCCCATTCGTACAGGGTTTCCGGTGTCAGCAAGGTGCGCAGTGCCGGCAGCCCGGCGCGGTGGCACAGCACGTGGCGCAGGGTAATCGAGGCTTTGCCGGCGTTGGCGAAGGCCGGCCAGTAGTGGCAGAGCGGGGTGTCCAGCGCCAGGCGTCCTTCGCCCACCAACTGCATGACTGCCACGGCCGTGAAAGGCTTGGTGCAGGAAAAGAGATTGAGCAGCGTGTCGCGCTGCCAAGGCGTGTCCGGTTCCGGCCCGCAAATACCGGCCCACAGGTCGACGACGGTTTCGCCGTCAACCTGTATGCACAGAGCCGCGCCGCGTTCGAACGGGCTCTGCATCAGTTGGATAAAGGCCTCTTTGACCGGTTCGAAGCAAGGGGCGCATTGCCCATGGATTGTCAGTGTGCGCGTCATGTCGGCTCCGCGGGGGTGGGGTGGTTTCCCGTAAGTGACTGCGACGGTGCAAACGGTTCAGGGTGCGATTGGACGGCCGGCGATGGAGTCTTTTTCGCCAGCCGTGCCACTCAGGGGCAACGACCCATGTCTTTGGAGAGTGTTGATGGCTTACGAGCGCACCCTTGATTTCAACAGCGACGCGTTTCGCGACGAGGCGTATCGGCATTACGCGGCACTGCGCCAGGAGGCCGCGGTGTTTCTCAGCCAGCCCGAAGGGCAGTTGCCGATCTGGTACGTCACCGGTGCCAAGGAGGTCGAGACGGTGCTGCTCGACCCTGAGTGTTTTGCCCGTGATCCGTCCCGGCTTGGCGCGCCGCTCATGGCGTTGTCCGACGGCGAGCAAGCCATCGCGTTTCTCAATGACCACATGCTCAACCGCGACGCGGAGGCTCATCGTCGCTTGCGTCGCCTGGTGAACAAAGCCTTCACGCTGAAGGCTGTCACCGCCATGCGCCCACGGATCGAACAGATCGCCGAGACGTTGCTGGATGCCGTGGCGCCGGACGGGCAAATGGACGTGGTGAGCCAGTATGCATTCCCGCTGTCGATCACGGTCATCGCCGAGCTGCTCGGCGTCCCTGCGCAAGACCGCGATGACTTCCGCCGTTGGTCCCAGGTGATCGTCCAGCAAGTGGGGCTGGACGTGAGCGAGTTGCAGCGCTGTTACCGCGAGTTCGCCGCCTACATGCTCGCCTTGATCGACCAGCGCCGGGCACGACCGGTCGATGATCTGATTTCCGCACTGGTGCAGGTCGAGGAAGAGGGCAGTATGCTCAGCCGCAGCGAGCTGTGCAGCATGATCGCGTTGCTCATCATCGCCGGGCATGAAACGTCGGCGTCGATGATCGGCAATGCCGTCCACGCACTGCTGCAGCACCCCGAGGCGTTGGCTCGATTGCGTGACGAGCCGGCCTTGATGCCCCCTGCGGTGGAGGAGCTGTTGCGCTTCGACTCGTCGGTGGAGCGGGCCATGATCCGCTTCGTCACCCGGGACACGGAGCTGGCCGGGCAGCGCTTGCAACGCGGCCAGATGGTCATGGCGGTGTTGGGTTCGGCCAATCGTGATGAAGGGCTGTGCGCCGATCCGGACAAGCTCGATATCAATCGACCGGTCTGCCCGCACATGGCGTTCGGCAAAGGCACCCACCACTGCCTGGGCGCCTCGTTGGCCAGGCAGGAACTGGTCGTTGCCTTGAACACCTTGCTTCGGCGCTGCCCCGGGTTGCGATTGGCTGTCGATCCTGGCGCCTTGCGCTGGCGTTATGTGCCCAATTTCAGAGGGCCGCAGGCGTTGCCGGTGTGTTGGCTGGCGGACTGAAGCGTCGTCGGTAAATGCGTGAGCGGTGGCTGTGCAGAAAGTGGCACTGGCTCATGCGTACAGAAAAAACGGCTCGCCCGACAACCTGCCGGGTGAGCCGTGGACTCAAGCCAGGCTGGCCTCGGTGCTCCGCCTGTGGGTGGATGGGAGGGTTGGCGCCGTGTCGGCGGGTGCCAGGTGCAACCCATAGAGCACGACATCCGCGCGGCTGTCCGCGAACCGGGCGATGCCCGGGAAGCGGCCCCACTGCGTCGCCCCCAACCCTTGCACACCGCGCTTGCTGGCTTCGTTGTGCTCGATGATCCAGGCCACCAGCGTCTCGAAACCATACTGCCTGGCCAATATCACCGCAGCTTGGCCGAGGCGAATGCCCACGCCGCTGCCAATGTGGTCGTGACGGACATAGATCGACACTTCGCCAGTCAATCGGCAGGCCTGGGCGCCCCAACTGAAGCGGTTGACGATCAACCAGGCGACGACTTCGCCGGCGCGTTCAAGCACATAGATCGGATCGCCTTCCTTGACGAAGCACTCGATGAAGAATGTCATTTCCTTCAGGGAAAACGCTCTGAGCACGGGAGAACTGGTGCCCCCCAGAGCGCTTTCGTTGAAGATATCGGTCATTGTCGGCAGATCGTCTTGGGTGTATCGGCGAACGCCACGTGGCAGGTCGGGCCGGCTGTTCAAACGGTTACTGGTCATGGCTGGGCTTCTCCATAGACGCTTCGCTTGAGTTGTTCACGCGCTCGAAACAGTCTCGAGCGCACGGTCCCGATGGGCACGCCCAGCCGTTCGGCGGCATCGCGGTAGCTGCTCTCGGTGTCCACGGCGGTCCACAGGGTTTCGCGCATGTCCTTGGGCAGCGCATCCATGGCCGAGAGCGTGCGGTCCAGCAGCCGATGGTTCTCGCACAGTTCACTCAGGTCGACGTCGTCACTGGGCTCGTTGAACTCGCTTTCGTCGAAAACGCTCAGCGGCGGCTGTGCATAGAAACGACGGAAATGGTTGCGGATAAGGTTGAGGGCGATGCCGCACAGCCAGGTGTCCGGCTTTGCCATCCCTTTGAATTTTTCCTGATTGCGCCAGGCCTCCAGGTAAGTGAGCTGGACGATGTCGTCGGCGTCATCCTGGTTGAGCACGCGCTTGTGCACGAACAGGCGCAGCTTGCGTTCCTCGCCGAAGGTGAAGCCTGGCGGGGACGTATGCGGGGGGGGCATGAATTTCAGACTGCTCATCAATGTATCCCTCTGATTAGGTTCCGTAGCGTCGAGCGGATGCCGACGTGACCCCTTGAGCAGGACCTGTGCCAATGCCTTTTGATAATTTATCTGTCTGATAAATAAGGTTTTTTGTTGGGAGTGTCAGCGTTTTTTGTGCAAGTGCATGCACAGCGGGTACGGGCTCCACTGCATGAATTTGCACCGCTCGGGCGATTGAAAAAGGGCGGGCCGCCACCTTCCGGAAGTCGTCGGCGCAGGTCTTGGCCGACGATGGAACTCAATGCTGGATCGCCGCCACCCACTGAGCGTCCGAAACCACGCTCATGGTCATCATGAAAGTAGAATCACCGACAAATATGCGCATTGCCGTCAACCTGGCCGAGGCGGCCTCGGCTGTCGTCGGTCTGGGCAAGCCTGAGCCAATGTCCCAGGTCGTGCAGTCCAATTCGATGGAAGAGGTCGGCATGACCTTCAGCCATCATGTGGAGCGCAACACCAAGGCGTTGAACCAGCGTCGCATCCGTAATGCCCGCAGCGAGGTGGGGCAGGCGCGGGTCGAGACTCGCGCGCAGTTGGAGGAGTGGTACGACCAACTCGGTCACCCGGGCAAGCAGAGCCTGGCTGCCATGGCCGCCCAGGCCGGTGTGTTGCTCTACGGCGAGCCGGTGCTCGAAGAAGTGTTGCAATCCACGGGTGGTGATCCGGCTCGTACCGACCTGATCCTGCGCGAAGCGTTGCGCGACGCCGAGGTGCAGGGCCGTCTCGTCGAGGCCAAGCGTGCCCGCGACTACCTGCAACGGCTGCGTGAACGGTACGGGGCAGAGATCCAGGCGGGCATGAACATCGCCGAGGCCCTGCGTGCTTCGGGAGGCGACCCCGAGTTGCGTCAGGCGGTACGGCGGCTCTATTACGACACCGTGGTGCTCAAGCAGTCGCTGCCGACCATGATGCAAGCGTTGCTCGGCCTGTTCGGTGAAACGGCGTTCGTGTCGGGACTGGACATGATGCGCCGGGCCTTGGCGGATGACATCGCCGCGCAGACCCCATCGAGGCCGACCGCCAAGCTGCGTACGTTGCTGATCGGCCTGTCCACTTCGACTCAGTTGAGCAGTGTCCTGCAAAGTTGTCGACAGCTCCTGGAGCAACTGGCCGGCCGTTGCCCGGCCGGCCAGCTCACCGCCGTACTGCTGCTGCAGCGCATGCTGGGCATCGCCACCGGCGGCTTGTCGTCGGCGGAAGTGCGCCGCCTCGGGCGTGAGCTGGGCGGCGACCAAGAGCGGGACCAACTGGTTTCGCTGAACGGGTTGTACGCAATGCTCAAGCGTTTGCCACTGGTGCTCTGGCGCGATGGCAAGAGCCGGCAGACCGCGCTGAAGAATTTGCTGGTGCTGCTCGATGAGCGTTCACGCGGCGAGACTCGCGGGCAGACCGCCCCCGCGCTGCCGGGAGCACGCTCATGATCGCGTTGTTGAACAAAATCGCCAGCGGGGCGGTGCAGCGCATCGAGGTGGCCGGGGCGTTCGTGGTGCTGGGCATTGTCTTCATGCTGATCCTGCCGCTGCCCACTGCGGTAGTCGATGCGCTGATCGCGTTGAACATCTGCATTTCCTGCCTGCTGATCGTACTGTCGCTGTACCTGCCCCGGCCGTTGGCGTTTTCCTCGTTCCCGGCCGTGTTGTTGCTGACCACCCTGTTCCGGCTGGCCTTGTCGGTGGCGACCACCCGCCTGATCCTGCTCCAGGGCGACGCCGGTCACATCGTCGAGGCATTTGGCAATTTCGTGGTCGGTGGCAACCTTGCGGTCGGGCTGGTCATCTTCCTGATTCTGACAGTCGTCAACTTCCTGGTGATCACCAAGGGTTCCGAGCGTGTCGCCGAAGTGGCGGCGCGCTTCACCCTGGATGCGTTGCCCGGCAAGCAGATGTCCATTGACAGTGACCTGCGCGCCAACCTGATCGATGTCAACGAAGCCCGTCGCCGCCGCGAGGAACTGAACAAGGAAAGCCAGCTGTTCGGTGCGATGGATGGGGCGATGAAATTCGTCAAGGGCGATGCCATCGCCGGTCTGGTGATTGTCGTGATCAACCTCATCGGTGGTTTCTCGGTGGGCATGATGCAGCACGACATGGGCGCCTCCGAATCGATGCACCTGTATTCCGTGCTGACCATCGGCGACGGCTTGATCGCGCAAATTCCTGCACTGCTGATTTCCCTCACCGCCGGCATGATCATTACCCGGGTATCGCCGGAGGGGCAGTCGGCGGGGAGCAGTGTCGGCAAGGAAATCGCCAGGCAATTGACCGCCGAGCCCAAGGCCTGGGTGATCGCGTCCGTCGGGATGCTCGGCTTTGCCGCGTTGCCAGGCATGCCAACGACGGTGTTCATCGTCATTGCCCTGATCACCGGGACCGCCGGCATCGTTCAGTTGCAGGCGCGGGCACGCCAGGCTCGCCAGGGCGACGCGTCGGCCAAGGTTGTTTCCCCCGAGCAGAACGGCGCTGAAGACGTGCGCAGCTTCGACCCGACCCGTGCCTACCTTTTGCAGTTTTCCAAGGCGCTGGAGGGCAACCCCGCGGTCGAAGAGGTCGTCCAGGCGATCCGCAGGAAGCGTAACGGGCTGGTGGCGGGCTTTGGCCTGACCCTGCCGCCCTTCGAGATCGAATACAGCGCGGTGCTGGAGGACGACGAGTTTCGTTTCTGCGTGCACGAAGTGCCGATGTTGCGGGCCACGTTCGGAGAGCGTGTCGCCGTGGCCCGCGGACCGCTGCCCTTCGAACCCCAGGATGCACAGATCGGCAGTGAAGTGCGTGACGAGTACCAGTGGCTGTGGCTGCTACCCGACGATCCGCTGTTGGCGGACGAGCGTGTAGAGGCCGTGTCTGCGGCTGAACTGCTGGTGGAACGGATGAGCCGCGCCATGTTCGCCACCGGCCCGCAGTTCCTCGGATTGCAGGAAAGCAAATCGATCCTCAGTTGGCTCGAGGCGGGCCAGCCGGAGTTGGTGCAGGAGCTGCAGAGAACCATGCCGTTGGCGCGATTCGCCGCGGTGCTGCAGCGCCTGGCCGGTGAAGGCGTGCCGCTGCGGGCGGTTCGCCTGATCGCCGAATCCTTGATCGAACATGGGCAACACGAGCGTGACGTCGGTGCGTTGACCGACTACGCGCGCATCGCCCTGAAGGCGCAGATCTATCACCAGTACCGCGACGAAGAAGGCTTGCACGTCTGGCTGCTGACGCCGGAGACCGAGGGCCTGTTGCGCGACGCGCTGCGCCAGACCCAGACAGAAACTTTCTTTGCCTTGGAGAGCGTGCACACCCGGGCGTTGGTGCTGCAGTTGCGCGAAGGTTTCCCGTTGCGCGCCAAGCGTGTCGCCGTGCTGTTGGTGGCCCAAGACCTGAGGGCACCGCTGCGCGACCTGTTGCGCGACGAATTCAATCACGTGCCGGTGCTTGCCTACAGCGAGCTGCACAGCAATGCCCAAGTGAACGTGCTGGGACGTTTCGATCTGGAGCAGGAGCACTTGCAGGTGGAGAACGCCGCCTGACGCAGCGGTGTGCTCACTTGAAGAATGCCAGGTGCATTCACGGGCCTGGTCGTGACAGAAGGCGGGTGCCTCGGTGGCCCCGCATTAACGGGTTGAGGGCGCACACCTGTCGCCCCTTGAGGAATCGGCCATGTTCGAGCTGCGTGTATTGAGTGGTCTGCACCGAGGTGCGGCATTGCCGCTGGTGGGTGAGGAGTGGGTCGTCGGGGCGGCGGAGGAAGCCGATCTGGCGCTTTACGATCCGGGCATCTGCGCGCGTCACGTACGTCTGAGCCAGTTGCACGGGCAATGGACGCTGGATCCGCTGGAAGGCGCAGTGTGCGACGGCCAAGGCCAACCCTGGGCGGCGCTTGAGCCGTTACTGGCCAACGTGCCTTTCGCCGTGGCCGGTATCTGGTTGTGCCTGGCGCCCGCCGAACAACCCTGGCCGCCGGAGACGGCGCAGGACGACGAGGTGGCTGCGGGCCGGGGCAGCGCCAAGTCTGCGGCGCGGCCGTCCTGGCCCAGGCGCTTGGCGATCGCGGCGGCGGTGATCACTGTCGCCTCCAGCGCCTGGGCCTTTACCAGCCAACCGACCGAGACCCTGCGCAGCCCGGCCCAGCCGCCGGCAGGCAGCAAGGTGGCCCTGGACGATGTCGAGGCGGTGCGCCTGGAGCTTGCGCGCATGTTGCAGGAGCGTGACCTGGCCGCCGGCGTGCAGGTGGAGCTGCGCAACGATCGGCTGGTGCTGGTGGGCGAACTGCCGCGCCAGCGCCTGGCGATGGTCGAGCGTCTGATCGAGCGCTTCAACGCTCGCTACGAGGCGCCGGTCGTGATCACGGCCGAGGTCAAGGAGCGCCTGACCCAGCTGCCGTTCCAGATCGCCCAGATCGTGGGCGGCAAGCGCGGTCACGTCGTCACCTCCAATGGACGTCGGTTGTTTCTCGGTGACCAGATCGACGGCCTGCGCCTGACCGCCATCGATAACAATAAGGTCACTTTCGAAGGCGACCAGCGCTACGAGGTCACCTGGTGATGACACAGGCGGCCATCGCGCGACTGGAGGCCTGGGAAGCCGGGCAACGGGCCCGCCTGCGCCGGTTCGCGCCGGTCACGGTACGCGGGCGGGTGCAGCGGGTCAGCGGCATTCTGTTGCAATGCCGGCTGCCCGCGGCGCAGATCGGCGACCTGTGCCGGGTCGAGCGTGATGGGCGCGAGCCGTTGCTCGCCGAGATCGTCGGTTTCGACCAGCACGATGCCTTGCTCAGCGCGCTGGGCGGCCTGGAAGGTGTCCGGGTCGGGGCCGCGGTGGAACCGTTGGGCATGCCCCATCGAGTGTGCGTGGGTCCGCAATTGCTCGGCCAGGTGCTGGACGGCTTCGGTCGGCCGCTGATCGACGGCGGTGCCGGGGCGTTCGCCGGTTCCCAGGTGCCGGACGCGTCGGTGGTGATTGGCGAGGCCCCCGCGCCGACCGAGCGGCCGCGCATCCAGCGTCTCCTGACGACGGGCGTGCGAGCCCTCGACGGCCCGCTGGCGCTCGGTGAAGGCCAGCGCGTGGGGTTGTTCGCCGGTGCCGGTTGCGGCAAGACCACGCTGCTGGCGGAGATTGCCCGGAACGTCGATTGCGATGTCATCGTGTTCGGCCTGATCGGCGAGCGCGGACGTGAGTTGCGCGAATTCCTCGACCATGAACTCGACGATGAGCTGCGTGCCCGTGCAGTCCTGGTGTGCGCCACCTCCGACCGCTCCAGCATGGAACGCGCCCGTGCGGCGTTCACGGCGACGGCCCTGGCGGAGGGTTTTCGCGGCCAGGGCCAACGCGTCCTGCTGCTGATCGATTCGCTGACCCGCTTTGCCCGGGCCCAGCGTGAAATCGGCCTGGCCGCCGGCGAGCCATTGGGGCGCGGCGGCCTGCCCCCGTCGGTCTACAGCCTGTTGCCGCGCCTGGTCGAGCGCGCCGGGTTGACCCACGACGGCGCCATCACAGCGCTGTATACGGTGCTGATCGAGCAGGACTCCATGAACGACCCGGTGGCGGACGAAGTGCGTTCGTTGCTCGACGGCCACATCGTACTGTCGCGAAAACTGGCGGAGCGCGGTCACTACCCGGCCATCGACGTCCTGGCCAGCCTGTCGCGAACCCTGGCCAATGTGGCCGACGCCGAACACCTGCGGGCGGGTATCAATTTGCGGCGGTTGTTGTCGGCCTATGACCAGATCGAGCTGATGCTGCGCCTGGGGGAATACCAGGCCGGTGCCGATCCCTTGACCGACCTGGCGGTGGAGTCCCGCGGTGCTTTGGACGCTTTCCTGCGCCAGGACCTGCGCGAGCCTGCGCCGTTGCCGTCCACGCTCGCCCATTTGCAACAGTTGACTGCTTATGTTCCGGGCTGACCTGGACGCCCTGGCGCCCGTACGCCGGCATCGGGAGACGCAGGCCGAACGGCAGTGGCGCCAGCAACGCGACCTGCTGCGCGAGCGGGAAGCGGCGGTGGTCGCCGCGCGGGCGCAATGGCAGGCGGCCCGCGAGCAGCAAGCGCAGCAGCGTGAGGGGTTGTGCCAGGAGCATCGCGGTCGTGCGATCAGCGTAGGCGAATTGAATGCCTGGAGTGTGCAGGAGCGACGCCTGATCGGCGAGCTGGCCGAGCAAGCGCGGGCGGTGCAGGTGCTGCATGACGAACAGCTGCAGCAGGAGCAGGAAACAGCGGCTGCCGAGCAGCGCTTACGGGGTCGTCGGCGCGACCTGGAGAAACTCAAGGCGCTGATGGAGCGCCTGGTCCAGGAGCCCGGCGATGAATGAGCGCACCGTACGCCATGAGTCGCCGCCGCGTTACGAATCCTCGACGCCGCTCCCTCGGCACCCGCTGCGTTCTCACGAGCCAGCGCCGGCTCAGGCAAGCCGGGCAGTGCGGCCTGCGCCGTGCGAACCAGCGCGCCGAACCGAGCGCGACCCTGACGTGATGGCCGGGGGCGGCGATGGCTATTGGTTTCGCCAGTGGGTCGATGGGCCACACGACAGCACCCAGGACGACACCGCCGGCACCGGTTCGCTGTCAGGCCTGGCGAGCCTGGAAGGCAGCGATGAGGAAGCGTTCGTCGACCAGCTCACGCCGCGCTTGCAGGCCACCCTCGACCAGCAATTGGACCTGCTGCTGCACCTTCCACACCTGGGACGTATCCGGGTCTGTGCACAGCGGTCGAGGGGCGCCTGCGGTTGGGACATCGGCCTGAGTAGCGAAGACGCCAGGACGCAGGCGCGCTTGTCCAGCCGTACCGCTCGCCTCGAAGACGCATTGACCCAGGGCTTGGGCCAGCCGGTAACCGTGCGCGTGACGCGCGAAAAGGAGGACACCTGACATGACCGTACTTGCTTTGTCGTTGCCCCACGTCAGCGCCGCGGACGCCGCTGCCCGGCGGATGCTGGGGGCGGGCGTCGGCTTGCCCTTCGAGGTGGCGGGCGAGGTGGGACGGCTGCAGTTGACCCTGGGCAACGGTCCTGCCGACGGCACCCCTTGTGCGCTGGAGTGCGCCCATGGGGTTTTCAGCCTGAGCGAAGCCGGCCCGGTGCTCAGCCTGTTGGGTGAGTGCCCGGTGGTGTTGCCAGCCGAGCCCGGCGCGGACGCCGAGTGGTTCTGGGCGCTGTTCCACCAGGCGTTGAGCGAGCCCGTGCGTGCGGCGTTTGGTTTTCTCAAGCCAAGCCTGGCACCGAGGGGCCGGGGCATTGCCTGTCGGCTCGACGTGCAGTTGGGGGCGGCGTGTGTCGTCAGCCACCTGGAAATGGCCGGGGCAACCTTGCTGGGGCTCTTGCGTGCCGCGCCCTGGCAACGGCGAACGGCCTCCTGGGACGAGGACTTGGCGCTTCGTATCCCGCTGCCGGTGGGGCATCTGGCCCTTGGAGCCGGGCAGTTGGCGGCACTGCGCCCCGGCGACGTCTTGGTGCCGGAAACCCCATTGTTCGATTCCGCCGGCCATGGGCGCATTGCCCTGGGCCGGCATTGTTTACAGGTGCGAGTGCACAGCCATGCCACGCCGTTGCGCCTGATCGTACTCACCCTTGAGGAGACTGTTATGAACACCACCGCCGACACCGACCTGCTGACACCCGAGTGGGACGATACCGCCCGTTACGAGCCTGACATCCAGGAGCAGGCGCCCGAGGCGGCCAGCCAGGCGACTTTCGGGCCGGTCGAGGCTGAACCCGAGGCGGGGCCGTTGGCGATGCAGGCCGCCGGGCGCTTCGAGGACCTGCCGTTGGCGCTCACGGTCCGCTGCGGTCACTTGAGCCTGACATTGGGCGAGCTGCGCAACCTGGCCCCCGGTGCCGTGTTGGACGTGCAAGGTGTGGCCCCGGGCGCGGGCACGCTGTTCCATGGCGAGCGTCCCTTGGCCCATGGCGAACTGGTCGAGGTCGATGGTCGCCTGGGCCTGCAGATCGCCCGCGTGGATGTGGCTGGATGAGCTTCCAGGGGGTCGACCCCTTTCTGCTGGCGCTGTTCATCGGGGGGATCTCGCTGGTGCCGCTGCTGCTGATCATCTGCAGCGCCTTCCTCAAGATAGCCATCGTGCTGACGATCACCCGCAATGCCATCGGTGTGCAGCAAGTGCCGCCGAACATGGCGCTGTACGCCATTGCCCTGGCTGCGACGCTGTTCATCATGGCGCCGGTCGGCCATAACGTCGCCGAAGCATTGCACGAACGGCCGCTGGATTTCAGCAGTACCGAAGCGTTGCAAGACTCCGCCCTGAACGCGATAAAGCCGCTGCAGGCCTTCATGTCGCGCAACACCAACCCGGACATCCTTACGCACCTGCTCGAGAACACCCAGCGGATGTGGCCCAAGGAGCGCGCCGAGCAGGCCAGTCGCGATGACCTGATGCTGCTCATCCCGGCATTCATGTTGTCGGAGCTCGAAGCCGGCTTCCAGATGGGATTTTTGATCTACATCCCGTTCATCGTCATCGACCTGATCGTGTCCAACCTGCTGCTGGCGCTCGGCATGCAGATGGTCGCGCCCATGACCATTTCATTGCCGCTCAAGCTGCTGGTTTTTGTCCTCGCGCAGGGCTGGACGCAGTTGCTCGACAGCCTCTTCTACTCCTACCTCTGAGGGCCCGCGATGGACGCGATGACGTTGTTCAAGGAGGGCATGGTGCTCGTGGTCCTGCTTTCCGCGCCGCCATTGATCGTGGCGGTGATCGTCGGCGTGTTGACCTCGCTGGTGCAGGCACTGATGCAGATCCAGGACCAGACCCTACCGTTCGGCATCAAGCTGGTGGCGGTCGGGCTGACCTTGCTGGTCACCGGGCGTTGGGTCGGCGGAGAGTTGCTGGGGTTGCTGCGCCGGGCATTCGAAATGATGGCCAACACCTGATGACGGCCTCGGCGTTCGTGCCCTATTACGACCTGCTGCTGTCGGTAGCGCTTGGCATGGCGCGGATCTATCCGGTTGCCTATCTGGTACCGGTGTTCTGCTTCCAGCATCTGCGTGGCCTGCCGCGCCATGCCATTGTGTTCGCCTTGAGCCTGCTGCCGGCGCCCGGGATCCGCCAGGCGCTGATCGACGCCAGGGTCGACTGGCTCATGCTGGGCGGGTTGATGTTCAAGGAGCTGGTGCTGGGCTTTTTGCTAGGGGTGTTGCTGGCGATGCCGTTCTGGTTGTACGAGTCGGTAGGCGCCTTGCTGGACAACCAGCGCGGTGCGCTTATCGGCGGCCAGTTGAACCCGGCGCTCGGCACCGACACCACGCCCCTGGGGCACCTGTTCAAGGAGATGCTCATCTTGCTGCTGGTCGCCACCCTGGGCATCGGCACCTTGACCCAGGTGATCTGGGACAGCTACCTGGTGTGGTCGCCGACGGTCTGGTTTCCCCTGCCCGGCGCGGATGGCTTCGGCGTGTTCCTCGGGCTGCTCGCCGAGATGTTCATGCACACGATCCTGTACGCGGCGCCGTTCATTGGCTTGCTGTTGCTGGTGGAGTTCAGCCTGGCGCTGCTCAGCCTGTACAGCCCGCAGTTGCAGGTGTTTGTCCTGGCGATGCCGGCCAAGAGCCTGGTCGGCCTGGGCTTCCTGCTGTTCTACCTGCCCACCTTGTGGGATGCCATGACCGGTCGTCTCGGTCGCTATTCGGAAATCCGGCACCTGCTCCATGTGCTGTTCCAGGCGCCCTGAAGGAGACGTCGCCCATGAGTGAAGACAGTGGCGAAAAGACCAAAAGCGCGACGCCGAAGAAGCTTCGCGACGCGCGCAAAAAAGGCCAGGTCGGCCAGAGCCAGGACCTGAGCAGCCTGCTGGTGCTCGCCGCGATCACCGAAGTGGCCTTGGTGCTGGCTGACGACAGCATGCAGGCGTTGCAAACGATGGTGGCGTTCCCGCTGCACCGGCTGCACGTTGGCTTTGTCCGGGCGTTCGAGGAAACCCTGGCCCATGCCGGTGGCGTGCTGCTCAGTTTCACCTTGATGACTGTGGGGCTGGCGATCGCCACGCGGCTGGTGGCCGGCTGGATACAGTTCGGCTTTCTGTTTTCCCCCGAGGCCCTCCAGCCTGACCCGCACCGCCTGAACCCGATGAACCAGGCCAAGCAAATGTTCTCCGGCCAGACGTTGATCAACCTGTTCATGGGGCTGGTGAAAGCGTTGTTCATCGCGATGGTGCTTTACCTGGTGACCATGCCCGCGCTCGGGACGCTGATCAGCCTGGTCAACAGCGACCTGCAGACCTACTGGCGGGGGCTGGCCAGCCTGTTCCGGCACATCATGCATGTTTGCCTGGGGGTGTTGCTGGTGCTGGCGATCATCGACTTCGGCTTGCAGAAGTATTTCTTCGCCAAGCGCCTGCGCATGAGCGAGGAGGAGGTGCGTAAAGAGTTCAAGGAAATGGAAGGCGACCCCGACGTCAAGTCGCATCGCCGTAGCCTGGCCCGGCAATTGGTCAACCAGTCCGCCGACAAGGAAGCCAAGCCGGTGGAGGACGCTGACATGCTGGTGGTCAATCCAACCCACTTTGCCGTCGCGTTGCTGTATCGGCCCGAGGAAACCCCGCTGCCAAGGCTCATCGTCAAGGGGGTCGATGCCGAAGCCCGTGCGTTGATCGAGCGCGCCAAGGCTGCCCGGGTGCCGGTGATCCAGTGCATCTGGCTGGCGCGCACGATCTACCGGGAAGATGTCGGTGGTTATATCCCTCGCGAGACCCTCCAGGCAGTGGCGCACATCTATCGGGTCTTGCGCGAACTGGACGACGAGGCCAAGGTCGAGGTGATCGAGATTCCGGAATTGAACCTGCGCTGAGACGTTCGATGGAACCGATGCGGGTGACGTGCCACTCAGGGAGTGAGCCTGATTCGTCCGGGCCTCCCTCGGCTTGCCGAGAGAGCCCATGACGCGCAAGCCGAATCGCGGTGAACCCATTGGAGGATCTTCCCATGCCGAATGACCCCAGTCCGGTCAGGGCAACAGGCGCCCTGCACGGCATCGACAGCTTTCAGCCCAACTCACCTTCGCTGAGCCAGCAGCCCCATGAGGCGCAACAGCGTCGCGGAGCCCAGAGCCTGTATGGACGAGGACGCTCGTCCTCGGTGTCCCCCAGCTTGCATCAGCAGCGTGGCCGCACCCGGACCCGGGAGGCAGACCGCACGATGCCGACGCCAGACACGTTGCCGACGGGCGAGACGAACACCAACCCGTCTTCGGGGCCGGCTTCTACGCCTTCGTTCATGTCCGACATGGAGGCGCGTCAGCGCCAACTGATGGAAAACCAGTACCAGATGCAGATGGGCATGGAGGAGCGCCAGGCGACCATGCTGCAGATCAAGAGCGCAGCCGATATGACCAAGCTGATGAGCGACACGGTGACGGAGATCACCAAGGGCTTCATGGACAGCGCCAGGAAAGTCATGCAGGAAGGTGGCGAAGCGATGAAGCTTCGCTGATACCCCAGGATGTGTTCATGGGCTCCGTCAGGCTTGCCTGGCGGGCCCATGGCCTGTTCAACCCAGCCGCGAGCGGTTCATGTTGAGGGAGGCCGGACGTGGGCCGCCGGGTGTGGCCAGGTCCAGGACCCGTGTACGCACATCGCTGGCCTGGGCGACGAAGCCCACGACCCAGTGACAGAACCCTTTCTCGTCGAGCATCGCCAGTGAGCAATGGGCACACAGGCGAACACAGGCCTTATCGTCCAGGGCCAGCCAACTGCCGCCGAGCAGGTCCAGGCGAAAGTTGAGCTCCAGCAGGCGCTTGTGCAGGCCCGGGGCGTGGGCGGGCACTTCGATCGCGCAATGGAGAATGGCAATGTCGCTGTGATCGGGCAGCTCGATGACTACCGCTTCGCGGTTGTGCCTGTCATACAGCGCGCAGACGCCGTCCTCCAAGTGCAAGTCCGCATGTAGATGGTCCGCGAGGGCTGAGATCAAGCGCTGGGCGAGCGGTGCGGCGGTCATGGAAAACCTCGTTCAATACGTGGGTGGGCGGTCGTCGAGGTCTTCCAGGCCCAGCAACGACAACTGCCGGGACTGGATTTCATCGAGCAGCTGAGGGGTGATTGGCGCCTCCGGCAATGCATGCCACACCACGAGTGCGCGCTGTGGATCAAGAAACACGAACAGTTGCGCGTAGTCGATGGGGTGGGCGAAGCGCCGTTCGAGCGCGCGCTGGATCTGGTTCGCGCCCAGCGCCTGGCTGTGTATTTGCAACGCAATCCCTACGCTGTGGGGCTCGCGCCGTAAGCCGAACTCAATGCCGGGGGCGATCTCCCAATACGTCGCGACGCCAGCGATGATGTTCCTTTGGAAGTCCTGGCGAGTGTTTGCGCTGTGCACCGTGAAAGACATGCCGTTTCAGTTCTCCAGTGGAACGACCGTATGGTCGAGTGGGTGTTCGGGCGTGCCGAGGCCGCCACGCATGTCGGGCGACCACCAGATCACCAGGCGGGCGTTGTCGGGCTCGATGCGGTCACAGGCGTCGCCCTGGCAGCCTGAACGGCTCGCGCAACCGGCGAAGACCGGCAGGCCGAGCAATAAAACCAGCAGCAATGGCGTGCGACTCATGGCGCGATCCTCGCTTGGGTTTGCAGGAGAGAGGGCCGTCCGCCGCCAGGCGTGCGGGTGGGCTGATTCATGACCACGAACACTTCCGTTTCTTCGCCGGGTTCCAGCCAGACCTTGGGCCAGGCGGACGCCGCCAGGGTCCAGCGACTGCCGCAGCTTGCCTCGTCGAAGCGCAGGCGCCGCGAACCCTCGTTGCGTACCACGCCCACGGCGATTCCGTAGTCGGGGCCGGCGAACCATTGGGCCCGTGTCGCGTCCAGCGCCAGGCCGGGTTGCAGTGCGCAGAGGGTTTCAGGCGAGTAGGGAATCGACCCGGCCTGCTTGAATGTGGCTGGAATATGGCCATCGGCGAGCTGGGCGAGCACATCGCTGACCTCGATGCGACCGACGGGACGCTTGCCGTTGCGGCGTTCTTCCACGCGAGCCATGGCGCTGTCGACCTGGGCGCGGTCCAGGGCGGAGATGTAGCGTGCCGGGTCGACCTGGTCCCCGATCAGCCGTGGCGTGAGGATGAATACCCGCTCCCGGCGATTGGTCTCGCGGGTGGTCGAAGAGAACAGCAGCGGGCCGATCAGCGGGATGCGGCCCAACCAAGGCACCCGTTCGACGTTGTCGCCGGTTTCCTCCGTGTGGAACCCGCCGACGACCAGCGATCGGCTTTCGCCCATCACGGCCTGGGTGCTGACCACCCCCCGGCGCACGCTGGGTGTCTGCTGGCCGACTTCGGAAGGTTCGATGCGTCCGTCTTCGATGTCCAGGGACATCTGGATCTGACTGTGGCCCCCGGTCTCGATGGCGTGAGGCACCACCTGCAGGCTGGTCCCGGCGGTGATCGGCTCGATGTTGGCCACCCGTTCACCGATGGCGGAGAGGTATTCGGTGCGGCTGAAGTCAATCACCGCGGGTTGGTTTTCCAGGGTCAGTACCGAGGGGTTCGCCACCACCGTGGCCAGGCCTCGTCCCTCCAGGGCCCGTAGCTGCGCGGAAAAATCGCCATAGTCCTGGATGAACACGGTCGAGCTGGCACCGGGCCGAAGCATCGAGGCACCACCAATGAGGTCGCCGCTCTCGACGTTCCAGTTGGCGGCCAGTTCGGCCAGTTGGGTACGGTCGATGTCGAGAATGATTGCATCGATCTCCACCAGCTTGCGCGGCACGTCCACATCGCGAATCAGTGGTGCGTAGATTTCCCGCCGCTTGGGCGCGTCGTAGATGAGCACCGCATTGTTGCGCACGTCCGCCTCGACACGGATCTTGCCGCGACCACCGCCGCCGCTGTCGCCGGGCTTGATGCGGGTCGTGTTCGGGCGGCCCATGCCGTTGAAGGTCAATTGTTCGAGATTGCCCATGGCCATGGCTTGGTTGGTCTGCATGTTCTGGAACGACGCTTGAGGAATGGCTGTCTGCGTGCCTCCCGAGGTGGAGCTGCGGGTTTCCAGCAGGCCGCGCAGGATGCTGGCGACTCCGGGGATGACCAGCGTTTCACCCCGGTACTTGATATTCCGGTCGGCGGCGGTGGCGTAGCGCAGTGGGAAGTTGATGACTTCCTGTTTCTCCTCGGGCGTCTTGCGTGCCCTGGCGAACTGCGTCACCAGGCGTACGTAGCGTTCCGGTCCGGAGATCAGGACCACGCCCTCGTCGGGCAATTCACCCCAGCCGAAACGCGGGTCCAGCAGGCCGATGTCGGTCAGTGCCTGTTTCATGTCCGGTGCGGCGTCGGCGGAGACTTCCAGGCGCCTGGAGCTCTGGTTCTGCAACGGGCTGACGTAGAGGGTGTTGCCATACACGAACCATTGGAAACGATTTTCCAACCCGAGCCTGTCAAGAAACGCCTGGGGACTTTCGGCACGCATGCGGCCCTCGACATTGCCTTGCACGGTGCCGTCGATCACCAGTTGCACGCCGAAGGTGTTGGCGAAGTCTCCGAGCACTTTGGCCAGCGGCGTAGCCTGGGCGTCGTAGGCATACGGGGTGTTCTTCCAATCGGTGGGCACGGCCGCCCCGGCCGGCATGCCCAGGCCGAGCGTGCCGGCGAGCGCCAGCGCGATCAGCGAAGGTTTCACCCAGCGGATTGCGATCAACGGCTGGAGACATGACGTGTCTCCGGTCAGCAAGCGGTACGGCATGAGCCACTTGTTACGCATGTCGAATTCCTGTTCCGAGGAAGTGAAGAGGCGAAGGCCGTCGCATCACCGACGCCGGAGCGGTACGTCGGTTTCCGTGGAGGATGGATTGCCAGGTGTCGCGCTGGTTGAGCAGTGCTTCGAGCGTCTCGATCAGGTCGTCGATGTGACAGTCCGCTTCCAACTGTGCCAGCAGCCATAGGCGGCTGTCCTGGGGCGAACGGCCCAACGCCCCGGGGAAGCGGGAGAGGCTTGGGTGCGCCAGCCGCAGAATGTCTTGCAGGGATGCCTCACTGGTTGCCGAGGCAGGCAGTTCGACCGAGACCAGCAGACTGTCTTCGAGCTTGCCGAAGGCGACTTCGCCGTCGTCGATGAGCAGGACGAAGTGTTCCGGCTCGTCGACGTTGGCGCGCCAGCGCATGAGCTGTGTCCGCAGCTCATGGCATTGCATCGATGATTGCCTTGGCGAGGTTGTGGTGGGCAGTGGTTTGTTGAGTGGCCGCGTTCACCGCCACCGACATGCCGTTCATGCTGGTGAGGAAGGTGTGCATGTCGTCGAGCGACTGGCTTTCGGCCGCGTTCATCGCTGCGTTGTTGACGTTGTCGGAGGCACGTTGGAAATAGGTGTCGAGGCGGCGTTGGATGGCATCGATGGAAGACATGGACGGTTCCTCTGGGCTGGGGCGTATTCACTGGGTGAGTGGTGGTTACGCCGGCAGCGGTTCCGCGAAGAAACGTGAAAAAGTGAGCTCGGTCACGGCCGCGGTTCGACCACCCGCAGCGCTTCGATCGCGCTGGTCCAGTCGAGCAGGAAGGTGCCGCCAGGTGTTTCCAGCTGCAACTGCTGGCGCGCCATGCTGGCGTCTGCCACCGGCGTCCACGGGCAACCGTCACGGTCGCCGAGGCTGTGGACAAGGTGCGCCAGGTCGTCGGGATGACAGCGAAGGGGAGCGCTGACCGGGTCGTGCTGGCGATGGGCAAGCTGGCGGATGAGCGCCTTGATACGTGCCGGCTCCGGGACGTCGTCCAGCAGTACGCCCAGGGCTTCGTTGACCAGTTGCGCGGCACTCATCTCGATCCGTTCCCACATGGCCTGGCGCTGGGCTTCCCATGCGGCGAGCACGGCTTCGGCGCTGTTCAGGAACTGAGCCTGAGCGTTGCGCACCACCGTGTCGGCGTCTTCACCGGCGCGTTCGAGCAACTGCGTGGCCTGTGCCTGGGCTTGTTCGAGGACGACTTGCGCCCGGGCGCAGTCGATCAGGGTTTCGCGGGCAATGTAAGGCTGCAGCAAGCCTTGGCCGTCGGGGCGCAGTTCAAGCGAACGCCGAGCGAGCATCGTGTATCTCCGGGTCGGTGGGGGAAGGGGCGGCCAGGCTTTGCTCGGCTTTCCAGCATGCGGATTGCCACAGCGTGTCGAGCTTGGCGGCCGGCGGTTGTGGCACGGGCAGGCCTTCGAGGGCGATGATCCGGTCGCGGGGAAACGCCAGGCGCGCTCGTTGCCAGGCCAACGTTCCCAGCCAGGTGCGCAGTAACACGAGCGGGTCGTGGCCCTGTTCGAGCCAGTGCCCGGGGCGCAGTGCTTTGGCGGTGCGTTCGCACCAGGCGCGATCCGGCGGCGACAACGCCTGGGTAGCCGTCAATGGCGAACAGGTGATCGCCACCAATTCACAGGCCAGCGCCAAGGTCTGCGGTGCGCCGCAAAGCAGCGATTGCAGCACCGGATTAGGCCGGGGTGGTGGGCAAGGGGTGATGCCGAAACTCAGCGCAAGCGCCGCGTGATGCCCCCGGGCGAGGGCATCGAGGCGTGATGCTGGCAGTCGGTCGAGTCCTGGCGGATACCACTCACGGTCTGCTGCGCGCCAGGCATGATTCCACCAGCGGACCCATTCGAGCGCCTCGCTCATGCGACGGTTCCACGGTTATCTGGCCTGGCTGCGGGTTTCTTCACCGCGAACAATGGAGGCGCTGTGCCGCCTGGCTGCGGGCCGGGTGCTTCGCTCGGCTTGGCGAGTTTCCGGGCCAGGAAACCTGGCAGCGACAACGCGCCTTTGTGCCATAGCCTGTAGAGGCCATACAAGGCGCCGAGCACAATGCCCAGCAAGCTGACGCCCGCCACCACGGTCACCGTTCGCCAATAGCTGACTTCGTCGGCCTGTATGAGGAACGGTCCGAAATGGGCCATCTTGCGCCGTTCCTGATACGGCGCGGTAGGCACGAACACCACCGATAACTTGCTGGGGTTCTGGGCCGCGTCGGCCATGCCGGGAATTCCGCTGGCGATCAGGTTGCGCACCCGCGGCGTGATGCTGTCGGGATCCAGCGCGCCGGTGTGCTTGATGAATACCGAGGCCGAGGCGGGTTGGACCGGCTCGCCGGGCGCGACCCGTTCCGGCAGGACCACATGGACACGGGCGAGCACCACCCCGTCGATCTGGGAAAGCGTCGACTCCAGCTCCTGGGACAGCGCATAGATATAACGGGCACGCTCTTCCAGCGGCGTGGAAATCACCCCTTCCTTGCGGAAAATGTCCCCCAGGCTGGAGCGGGAGCGACGCGGCAGGCCTGCGGCTTCGAGCACATGGACGGCGCTGTTCATGTCGGCAGCGCCGACCAGTACGGTCAGCCCATCCTTGTCGAACTGCTTGCTCGCCTCGATGTTCTTGTCCGCCAGCTCAGCGATGACCTCGTTGGCGTCCTGCTCGGAAAGGCGGCTATGCAGGGCCGCTCGTTCATCACAGCCGGTGAGCAGCAGGCACAGCAGCAACGTGGGGAGTGCGCGGATGGACATGGCCGACCTGCCTTTTACTGGAGATTAGTGAGCTTCTCGATCGCCTGGGAGCCTTTGCTGACCATTTTCGCGGTCATCAGGCTTTCCAGGTGGAAGGACGACAAGGAGCGGTTCGACTGCAACATGTCCTGCGGGTCGGCGGTACGAATGGCCTTGAGCATGTCGCGGTTGGCGCGCTCATCCAGGCGCTGCAATTCGCCGGAGCGGCTCGACAGCGAGTCGATGATGCGCGCGGCGACGTTGTTTTCGCTGTCGGGGGCGGCGGGTTTTTCGCGCATTTGCGCATTGAACCAGCTGACATCGCTGGTCTCGGCATGTGCCTGTGGTTTCGTCGGACCTTTCCCGGAAGAGGAGGCGAGGCTGGCGGCGTCGACGGCTTTGATTTCCATGGGTTCTCTCCAGTTTTCAAAGACCCTTTCAAAGGGCGGTTGCCTTCAGGCACACATCAGCCTCAAGACATTGCGAGCGCTATCGGTGACGCTCAGGTGAAATTCGATTTCTTCCCGGCTGCGTTTTGCCCGGTGCCGCATCGATGTGCGTTGGCCCGCGAGACGGGCCAGGGCGAAGTCCAACTGCTCCAGGGCCAGTTGGAACAGCCGTTTTTCGCGGGCGTCCAGCGGTGTGCCGCGGGCGATGCGCCCGGTCCATGTCCAAGGCTCCCCGGCGAACGTCGCAGGTGGGGGATATCGCACGGGGTGCTGGTCCATGAAGCCGGCGATTTCGAGCAGCAGGTCCTGATCGTCCTGCCCATAACGTGCCTGGTCTTCATCGTCGTCGATGTCCAGCAGCGTCAACAGTTTCCTGCGACCCAGCATCGCCAGGAGCTTGAGTAACAGCAACAGGCGCGCGTCACGCCGCCCCTGCAGCCCGGCGCCTTCCGTCTCCCAGGCACCGAACAGGGCGCCGCAGAAGGGATTGTTCGCGTTGCCGAAATCGCTCTGGCTGTCGACATCGTTATCGCCGATGGGCTGCCGGCGATGGGCGAACATCTGCGCCAGGTCGCGAAACAGGTCTTCATCGCTATACGCGTCGTCGCTGTCCATTTCGAGATTCGAGCCGGTACCGCCGTTGATTTCTTCCAGGATGTCTGTGAGCACCAGGTTCAAGGGGCTCTCCACCTCTGCCGCCAAGCCTCCCTGGGGACTCTGCCAACCGAACCGGGACTGCCCGCCCGCCGAGCCGTGCTCATTGCCCCATTGGGCGAGCGCCTCGCGTAACCGGCTGTTGGCCGGATGAAGCGCCAGGTGCTCGACGACCGCGTCTGCCAGGCCTTGCGTGGCCGAGGCAAGGCGCGGCGGTGATTCGTCGCGGGACAGTTCCCTGGAGGAACGAAGGGGGTTGAGCAAGTCGATGTGCATGGGGCTTATCTCATCGCGCTTGAGGTGACCCCGCCGCGGCGGGGCTTGAAGCGAGTGGTCAGTAATGGATGTTCTTCGACGCCTCCCCCATGGCAGTGATGGCTTTGGTTGCGCTGTCCATCGATCCTGCGGCGATCGCATTCATGGTGTCGGCGACCAGTTTCTGTTGGTCGAATTGGGATTTCAGGGTTGTCATCGCGGCCGCGGTCTGGTCCATCTGCTGCATGGCAGCCATGGACGCCGCTAGAGAAGCTCCACCAAAAGCCATAATCGTATCTCCTGATTGTGGAAGGGCGAGACGATTTCGAGCGCCTCGATGACTAGGTGGCGGCGCAGGCCTGAACGGTTCCACGCCGGCTTCCTAGTTCATCGATATTTGCAGGCACTTCATCCGGTAGTAGAGCGTGCGCCGGGCGATGCCCAATTCGGCGATGACCTTGTCGACGCGATGGTGGTGACGGCGCATGCAGTCTTCGATGAGGACTTTCTCGAACTGCTGCAGATGGTCCTTGAGGGTGAGTGTCGAGCTGCTGTGCTCCGATTGTTCGGCGCGGGGCAGCGGTGGCAGGCCTAGCACGTAGCGCTTGGCGGCCGATTGCAGCTCGCGGATGTTCCCGGGCCAGGCGTAGCCAAGCAGGCGGCACAACAGTTCGGGGGAGGGTGGAATGTAGGGGCGGTCGAGCGCCTTGGCTTCCCGGTGCACCAGTGACTGGAACAGCGGCACGATGCGCTCCCTTCTGCTGCGCAGGGGCGGCAGCTTGAGGCTGACGATGTTCAGTCGGAAGTAGAGGTCCCGGCGAAATTCGCCACGCTCGACCATTTCCGCCAGTGGGCATTGGGCCGAGGCGATCACCCGCATGTTCACCGGGATGTTCTGGGTCGAGCCCAGCCGCTGGACCGTCCTGGACTCCAGGACACGCAACAGTTTGGCTTGCAGCGACAGCGGCATGCTGTCGATCTCGTCCAGGTACAGCGTCCCGTTATGGGCGGCCTCGACGAAGCCCGCTCGACTTTGGCTGACGCCGGTGAACGCACCGGTGTTGGCGCCGAAGAGCTGGCTCTCGGCCAGGCTCTCGGGAATGGCGGCGCAATTGATGGCAACGAACCTGCCGGAGCGGCCGGACATCCGGTGGATTTTCTCTGCCAGCGTGTCCTTGCCGGTACCGGTTTCGCCGCGCAACAGCACATCGACCATCAGCGGGGCGACACTCTGGGCAAACGCCTCCAGGTTCAGAGCATCCTCTTTGGTGGAGTTGGAAAGTGCAGCGCAAAGCATCTTTTGCATCACTGACGATTCCATCTTGTTGGATTAGGAGGTCGACAAGTTGAAAGATGAAAAGGTATGAAAAACTTCCGCGCGCCGACGCGCCTGGATCGGAAATCAACGTTCTGCTGTCACGAGGGTTTAGAGAGAAAATTAAAAAAAAGTTCATGTTGCCGGGGCGTTTGTTAATCGATTCAGCCAGACAGTCGGCAAGCGCTCATCGGCCTGCGTAGCCCGTCTGGTACGGGGGTGCGGAGCAAAACGCGTCAGCACGAGGAAGGTATGGGGGAATTGGATCCGACAAACGGTTCAGCCCCTGTCCATTCTCCGAGCAAGGACTCTAGAGGCGAGCATATGCTCTCACTTTCGGGCGATCCCCAAGATGCACTAAACAATACGAAACGTAGTGGGCCTTATCAGTTTGAAGTTGACCACGGGCAATAACAGCCGACTGCCAATGTGTGGGTTGCGGTGACTTCCCGACCGACACTCAAGGCCTCCAGAATCGGTTCGATGAAGCTGTTGCTCGAATTACAGCTCAGTCCTTCGCTATAAGGACCGAAGTACGCCAGTTTGCCGCTGCGGTCCCAGATCCCCACGGCCGGGCTGGCGGGAATCTGCTCCGAGCCGGGGAGTGCCGCGAGGGGTTTGAGGCGGTTCAGCGTGGCGGGCAGTTGGCCCTGGCTGGCGATTTTTTGTACCGCATAGAACTCGACGCCTTGCGGTACATATTTTTCGACCAGTTCGGCCAGGTGTTGCTGATTGCCGACGTTGCAGGGGCACGCCGGGTCCCAGAAATGCACCAGGCGGATCGCGCCAGGGCCGGCCAGCTCGGCGGGCAGATGCAGAGGATCGCCGGAAAACACCGCCGTGTGTTGACTGAAGGTCCGCAGGAAACGGCCCTGGAACCAGTCGTAGGCCACCCACAAGACGACGGCGCATCCGAGGGCAAGCAGGCTGGCAAGCAAGGTCGTGCGGTGGGACGGGCGCATGGAGTCGATCCTCTGAAGCCGCGTAGCTTGCCATGCTTGCCGCGACAGATGAATATCGCAGGCCTGTAAAGTCTGTTTCGCGCGATGCGCCCATGCCTGGAAACCTTGATGCCTGCCACTTTCGATGCCGATCTCCTGCGTGCCGGCCTGCAACCGCTGGCCCAGTGGCAAGCCCTGTCCGAGCAAGCCCAGGCTTACCAGCGGTTTTACGGGCTGGATTTTCCCCAGCGTAGTGTGCGCAAAGGGTTGGGGCGTTTCGAGGTGGGCGGGTATGAGCTGGTCAGCCAGGTCTGGTGGCCGGAAAAAGCCGTGGCGACGTTGTTTGTGTTCCACGGTTACTACGATCACATGGGGTTGTACCGGCACTTGATCGAGTGGGCCCTGGAGCAGCAGTTCGCGGTGATCGCCTGCGACCTGCCGGGCCATGGCCTGTCCAGCGGCGAACGCGCCAGCATCGAGGATTTCGCCGAGTACCAGGCCACCTTGCAGGGGCTGTTGGCCGAGGCCGCGACGCTGGACCTGCCGCACCCCTGGCACCTGTGCGGGCAAAGCACTGGCGGGGCGATCGTGGTCGATCACGTGCTCAACCACGGCGCACAGAGTCCGGCCCAGGGCCAGGTCATCCTGCTGTCACCCCTGGTGCGGCCACGGGCCTGGGGTTGGTCGCGCCTGAGTTATTACTTGCTCAAGCCGTTCGTGACCGGTATTGCCCGGCGTTTCAGCGAGAACTCCACCGATCCGCAGTTCCTGCCATTCCTGCAAGCCGACCCGCTGCAACCGCTGCGCCTGCCCACCGCGTGGGTGGGCGCGCTGGCGCAGTGGATCAAGCGTATCGAAGCCGCCCCCAGCAGCCCGCGCCAGCCGTTGATCGTGCAGGGGCAGGCGGACATGACGGTGGATTGGATGCACAACCTGCAAGTGCTGCGCGCAAAGTTCGACCGGCCGCAGGTGTTGATGTTGCCTGAAGGGCGGCATCATCTGGCCAATGAGGCCTTGGCGTTGCGGCAGGAGATGTTCGGGTTTCTGGCCAAGCGGATGAGCCGGAGTCGGCGGTGATCGGGCTATTGCTATCGCGAGCAAGCTCGCTCCCACATTGGACCTTTGGTGCTCGCGAAACTTGAGTTCACTCAAGCCCCTTGTGGGAGCGAGCTCGCTCGCGATAGCGCTCTGAACTATTGCCCGAGCGTCTGCCCCACCGCCAACCCCGCCCGGATCGCCGCCAAAGCCGCCTGGTAATAAGCCTGCCCCTCGGCCGATTCGGCGAAGGTGGCGAACTCTTCCAGCTCGGTATCCGACAAGTCACGGTAGACGTACAACAACGTGTTGTTCAGGTCCGCGCCGATCTGTTCCATCAGTCGCTGGCGCTGGCCGTTGAGCATGCCTTGGGCCTGGCCAGCCCCCAGCAGGCCGGGGATCATCGAACTCAGGCTGTCGGCCGCCACGCCGGCGATCGCCAGGCTGACTTCGGCGCCGGCTTCGCGGGCGGGCAGGGCCTGGGCCAGGTGGCCGATGATCAACAGGCGGTTGTCGCTGGCTTGCATCTTCGGCAGGCCCTTGGCGTTTTTCGCCAATTGATCGCGCCGGGTCGCCAGCAACTCGGCCGCCACGACCTTGCGACCCAGGGGCGTCTGGAAAAAGGCCAGGGCCGGGTTCGGGTCTCGAAGCTTGCTGCGTAATTGCGCTTCGGCCCGCTGGTCCATGGCCTGGGGGGCGAAACGTTGATTGCTGTTGTTGACCAGCGCCTGGAACACCGCCGGCGGCAGGCTGCTCTGATAGCGCTGCTGGGCGGCGCTCAAGGCATCATTGAAATGCGCCCGCTGTTCCGGCCAGCCGGCGACCTTGTACAACTGGTCGTAGCTGTCTGCCCAGACGGGCAACACGCAGAACATCAACAGTGAGAAAAGCAAACGGCGCATAGGGACTCCTGTCAGCAGCCGACTATTCTCCGTGGGGTGTGGGGTCTTGTCGAGAATTCGTATCAAGTTCGTACGGTGGTGCTATCCGACGCAGCGAAGCCGCTGCGTGGCGCTGTCGGTTTTGCAGGCACAGGCATACTATGCGCGCCATGCAAATACCTTCTGATCACCCGCTGCTGTTACGTATCGTCGACGACCTGGCCGAGCGCGGCTGGTCGCAGCAGAACCTCTTTTTGCCGGACGCGCTGACCCGTGCCCTGGCGGCCGAATGCCGCCAGCGTGCCGCCGAGGGTGAGCTGGCTCCGGCAGCGGTCGGGCGCGGGCCGTTCTCGGAGATTCGCGAAGGCATTCGGGGTGATCGCATCCAGTGGATCGAACCCGGCCAGGCGCCAGCCTGCGACCGTTACCTGGCGCTGATGGACAACCTGCGCGAGGCGATGAATCGCGGGTTGTTCCTGGGGTTGGAGGATTTCGAAAGTCATTTCGCCCTGTACCCGCCCGGTGCGTTCTACCTCAAGCACGTCGACCGCTTCCGCGATGACGATCGGCGCGCGGTGTCTGCGGTGCTCTACCTCAACGACGATTGGCTGCCGGAGCACGGCGGCCAGTTGCGCATGTATCTGGAGGATGGCGTGGAGCGTGACGTGGTGCCCACCGGCGGTTGCCTGGTGGTGTTCCTGTCGGGGGACATCCCCCATGAAGTACTGCCGGCCACCCGGGATCGCCTGTCCTTGACGGGGTGGTTCCGACGCCGTGGCAACGAGTTGTTCTGACGATGGAAAAGATCCTGGTCAGTCGCTGCCTGCTCGGCCATCGCGTGCGCTACGACGGCGGTGCCAGCGGGCCGTACGATCAACTCCGGCAATGGCTCGACGAAGGCCGGATCGTGGCGCTGTGCCCGGAAGTCGCCGGCGGCCTGCCCACGCCCCGGGCGGCGGCGGAGATTCCCGGTGGGCAGGGCGGACAAGTGCTCGACGGCCACGCAGCCGTGATCACTACCGACGGTGAAGATGTCAGTGCGCAGTTTTTATCGGGCGCGTATCAAGCGCTGGAACAGGTGCGTGAACACGGCATCCGTATCGCTGTGCTCAAGGCCAATAGCCCGTCGTGCGGTAATCTGCTGACCTATGACGGGACGTTCAGCGGTGTGAAGGTCAGTGGCGAAGGTGTGACGGCGGGGTTGCTCAAGCGCCATGGCGTGAAGGTGTTCAGTGAGCTGGAGTTGGCTGAAGCGGCTTTGGCGCTCAAGGCATTGATCGGCGACTGATGGATTGCTTTTGTGGCGAGGGAGCTTGCTCCCGCTGGGCCACGAAGTGGCCCCGAAATGCTGAAACGCGGTAGGCCTGACACACCAAGGTGTCAGGTTTTGGGGTTGCTTCGCACCCCAGCGGGAGCAAGCTCCCTCGCCACAGGTCTTGTGTGCTTGCCAGAGGGTTTTGTGTCGCTTAGAGCTCCTCGGCCAACTGCTCGATCCGCTCCTGCCGTTCCGCCTGGCTCAACCGCGCATGAGGGTTCAGCGACGACCACTGCGGATGCGCCCGGGCCTTGTTCAGGGCGTCGGGCAGCTTGCCTTCGCGCCAGGTCTTGTCCTGGGGCGTGGCGATGCGGATGCTGTCCATCGCCGCGTGGCCGCGCAGGTTGAGGGCTTGCAGCAATTGTCGTTGGCGCAGGGCCAGCAGGCGCAGCACGCCATCGTCCACCGTCAGTTCCCGTTGCCCCTTGAGCTTGCCCATCAGCCGGTTGCCGTAGCTGCGGGCGGTTTGCAGGGTGCCGCCGACAATGGCCCCGGCCAGGGCAGCGGCACCGAGGGTCAGGCCACCCACCAGCAAATCCACGCCAGCACCGGCCGCCGCGCCTGCCGCGATTCCGCCGCCGACGCGTACGCCCAGCTGCTTGAGGGTTTCGGGGTTGAACAAATCATCGCCCCAGCGTCCGTCGAGCAGCGGCAGGTCGCTGGCGGCAGCGTCCTGGGAGCGGAACGCGTAGAGCTTGAGCAGGGCTTCGACGCAGCGCTGTTCGCGCTGACGCACCGCGTTGCGCAGCTCACTGATGGCCTCGCGTTCCAGCTCTGCATCACTGGCCACGCTACGTCGGCAGGCGGCGCAGTCGATCAGCAATTCGGCGATCAAGCGCGCCGCGCTCTGCTGGCGGGCCAGGCGTTGGGCCTGTTGATCGGCGACCAGTCGTTCCAGTTGCCCGCGGGCGCTTTCCAGCAACAACGCGAGGCTTTCATACAGGCGCCGCTCGCCGTCCTCGGGCGGGGCGACGCTGTCGAAGCGCACCAGGGCGTGCAATCCCAATCGCGCCAGGGCTTCACGCCAGTCGGGCTCGCGATGGTGGGCGCTGCTGACGAAATTCAACACCGGCAGCAGCGGTTTGCCACAACTGGCGAGGACTTCCAATTCATCGCGGTACTTGGCCAGCACCGGCTCACGGGCATCGATCACATACAGCCCTGCGTCGCTGGCGAGCAGTTGCCGCAGCACTTTGGCTTCCTGTTCGAAGCGTTGCCGCGCCTCGCTGCCCTTGAGGAAGCGAGCCAGGCGCGCCGGGCCGTCCAGGCGTTCGCCAGGGCGCTCCAGGCGCTCGAGATAATCGAGCAGGGCAATGGCGTCTTCCAGGCCCGGCGTGTCGTACAGCTCCAGCAGCGCTTCGCCGTCCACCGACAAACGTGCGCCCTCGACGTGCCGGGTGGTGCTCGGACGGTGGGACACCTCACCGAAGCCGACGTCGCGGGTCAAGGTACGCAGCAGTGAAGTCTTGCCCACGTTGGTGTGGCCGACCACGGCCAGCTTCAACGGCTTCATGGGTTCAGTCATGGCCGGTCTCCAGCCAGTTCAAGGGCATGCAGTCGGCGAAGGGCAGTTGCAACTGGTGCAGTGCGTTGTGCCAGTCGCCCAGGCGCTCGGCGTCCAGGGCTTCGCCGAGCGGGGCCTGCAACAGCCAGACGCGGGTGGCGCTGGCGCTGCGGGCCAGCTCGGCGATCAGCGCCAGGCTGCCCCGGTCTGGTGAACGGCGTGGGTCACAGGCAATGGCCAGGCGTGCGGGCGGAAAGCGCGACAGTTGCTCCAGGAGTTTGTGGCGCGACTCGCGGCTGTCGAGGATGCCGGCGCTTTTCACGGTGTCGGGCAGTTTGGGCGGCCAGGGCCGATCATCCAGTTCGATCGCCACCAGCAGCGCGCCGTCGCTGTCCATCGCGCCGACGGCACTTTCGATGGGGTGCAACTGCGCGGGCGCGGCGTCGTTGACGCCCAGGCGTTCGCTGCTGGGCATCAGCCGTTCACGCAATTGGGCGTAGCCCGGCAGGTTCAAATCCAGGTGCAACGCGGCGCGACCGCGTCGCCAGCGCCACAGGCACAGCAACGCCAGGCCCAGGCGCGGCAGCACACCATAGACCAGCAGCACGCCGACCAGCCAGGCGGCCCAGGCCTGGCGGGCGCTCTCGATGTCCAAGGCGCCGTCGCCGCTGGCGCGGATCATCTCCACGGTCGGCACACTGAAGCCCAACAGGGCAGGCAGCGCGCCGAGGCCTCGGGTCATGGCGACGAAGGTCTCGCTGCCGAGGAGGGTGGTTTCCCAGACAAAGCCATAGCGCCGGGTCGCCATCAGCATCAGCAGGATGACCAGCGTACTGAGCATCGCCAGCAGCCACACGCCATTGACCAGCGCACCGAGGGCCCAGCGATTGAGTTTGTGCCGTTGCAGCAACAGCAGCAGGGCCGGTGCCAGTTGGGCGGCCTTGGCATCGCGGGCGAGTTTTTCGCTGAGCCACAGCCACAGGCGCCCCAGCGCGGCACCTTGCTCGCCCGCGAAGATCAGGCCCAGGACCCAACCGACGAGCAGGATCAGGTTCAGCCCCAGAAGACTGCCCAGGGCCCAGAACACATTGACCGGTGCTTGCCCATCGCCGAGGGCGGCGAACCCGAGGCCGGCGCCGCTGACGATGGCGAGCACCACCAGCACGATCAGCGCCAGGCGCGCCCCTTGCAGCCAATGGCGCAGGGCTTGGGTGAGGCCATCGCGCTCGGCCAGCCAGCGGGCGCGGTGGCGGATGCGGGTGGAAAGATCGCCGCCTGCCGCGCGGGCCAGGCGATTGGCTTCCTGGTCCTCGAGGGGGCCGGCGTGTTCTTCACGCAGGCGGATCGTCTCGGTCAACCAGAGGTTCTGCAGTGCTGTCACGGGGGCTTCCGTTGCTCGAATGAGGGTTGAGCATAACCGCTGTGATGCCTGTCGGGGTACGCCGGGCCTCTGGTATCCTCGCAGCCATGAAAAAAACTCTTCCCTTAAGCCTGATCGCAGCCCTTGGTGAAAACCGTGTGATCGGCGTCGACAACAGCATGCCCTGGCACCTGCCGGGGGATTTCAAATACTTCAAGGCCACCACCTTGGGCAAGCCGATCATCATGGGACGCAAGACCTGGGATTCCCTCGGCCGACCGCTGCCCGGGCGCCTGAACATCGTGGTCAGTCGTCAGCCGGACCTGGTGCTGGAAGGCGCGGAAGTGTTTTCCACCCTGGAGGCCGCGGTGGCGCGGGCCGAGGCCTGGGCACTGGAGCAGGGCGTCGATGAGCTGATGTTGATCGGCGGCGCCCAGCTGTACGCCCAGGCCCTGGCACAGGCGGATCGACTGTACCTGACCCGCGTGGCGCTGAGTCCGGAGGGGGATGCCTGGTTTCCGGACTTTGATTCGACCCAGTGGGCGTTGGTCTCGAACCAGCCGAACCCGGCGGAAGGTGACAAGCCGGCCTACAGCTTCGAAGTGTGGGAAAAGCTTTAAAAGCATCGCGAGCAAGCTCGCTCCCACACTGGATTCTTGGTGAGCACACGCTCTGCGATCACCGCAAACCCCCTGTGGGAGCGAGCTTGCTCGCGATAGCGATCCAACGGGCACTCCCCTTCAAGCGTGCACCAACTCCCCATGCTCCTCGGCATCGAGCAAGGCCTTGTCAGTCTGCTGCATCACCTGGCTGGTAATCGCCCCGGCGGTGATCGAGCCACTGACGTTCAACGCCGTACGGCCCATGTCGATCAACGGCTCGACGGAAATCAGCAAGGCCACCAGCGCGACCGGCAAGCCCATGGCCGGCAGCACGATCAGCGCGGCGAACGTCGCGCCGCCACCGACCCCGGCCACCCCGGCTGAACTCAACGTCACGATCGCCACCAGCGTTGCGATCCAGACCGGATCCAGCGGGTTGATGCCCACGGTCGGCGCGACCATCACCGCCAGCATGGCCGGATAAAGGCCGGCGCAACCGTTCTGGCCGATGGTGGCGCCGAACGAGGCGCTGAAGCTGGCAATCGCCCGTGGGATGCCGAGGCGGCTGGTCTGGGCTTCGATGCTCAACGGGATGGTGGCCGCGCTGGAGCGGCTGGTGAAAGCGAAGGTCAGCACTGGCCAGATCTTGCGGAAGAAGCGCAACGGGTTGATCCCGGCAGCGGACACCAACAGGCCATGGACCACGAACATCAGCCCCAGCCCGAGGTACGACACCACGACAAAACTGCCGAGCTTGATGATGTCCTGAAGGTTGGAACCGGCCACCACCTTGGTCATCAGCGCCAGCACACCGTACGGCGTCAGCTTCATCACCAGGCGCACCAGGCGCGTCACCCAGCTTTGCAGGGTGTCGATGGCGTTGATCACTTTCTGGCCTTTCTCCACGTCATCCTTGAGCAACTGCAACGCCGCGACACCGAGGAACGCGGCGAAGATCACCACGCTGATGATCGACGTCGGCTTGGCCCGCGCCAGGTCGGCAAAGGGGTTCTGCGGAATGAATGAAAGCAGCAGTTGCGGGATGTTCAGGTCGGCGACCTTGCCGGCGTAGTCGCTCTGGATCACTTGCAGGCGCGCCAGTTCCTGGGTGCCGGCCACCAGGCCTTCGGCGGTGAGGCCGAACAGGTTGGTCAGGCCGATGCCGATCAGCGCGGCGATGGCGGTGGTGAACAGCAGCGTGCCAATGGTCAGGAAGCTGATCTTGCCCAGGGACGAGGCGTTGTGCAGGCGGGCCACGGCGCTGAGGATCGACGCGAAGACCAACGGGATTACGATCATTTGCAGCAATTGCACGTAGCCGTTGCCCACCAGGTCGAACCAGCCGATCGAGGCCTTGAGGACCGGGTTGCCGGCGCCATAAATCGTGTGCAGGGCGATACCGAACACCACGCCGAGCACCAGTGCCAGCAACACTTTCCTGGCCAGGCTCCAGGTACTGTGACGGGTTTGCGCCAGGCCGAACAGCAAGGCGAGGAATACCAGCAGATTGAGGATCAGCGGCAGATTCATCAAAAGAGCTCCATCAGACTTGTGCCAGTCGCCTGAAGCCGCGACTGCGAACCGGGGAGCCTAACAGCCTGATAACTAATGAATTAATACTAAAAAAGCATGTAGATTGTCGTTTATGGAATAAGGCAGTGACGTTTACGGATACGCGGCTGGCGTGATCAAGATGTAAGCGGTCGCCCACAGGCGAGGACTGTCACAAGCATTTGTTAGCGTCGGATTCTTTGAACCCGGGAGAAATGCCGATGAAACTCGCACCTCGTTTTCTCGCTGTCGCCTTGAGTCTTGGCCTGGCCGGCCAGGTGTTCGCCACCGAACTCAAGCACTGGCCGGCGGAACAGGCCAAGGCCCTGGACGCGATGATCGCGGCCAACGCCAACAAGGGTAACTACGCGGTGTTCGACATGGACAACACCAGTTACCGCTACGACCTTGAGGAATCGTTGCTGCCGTTCATGGAGAACAAGGGCCTCATCACCCGGGAAAGCCTGGACCCGTCCTTGAAGCTGATGCCGTTCAAGGACACGGCCGATCACAAGGAAAGCCTGTTCAGTTATTACTACCGCCTGTGCGAAGTGGACGACATGGTCTGCTACCCGTGGGTGGCCCAGGTGTTCTCGGGCTTCACGCTCAAGGAGCTCAAGGGCTATGTCGATGAGCTGATGGCGTCCGGCAAGCCGGTGCCGACCACCTATTACGATGGCGACAAGGTGGTCCAGTACAACGTCAACCCGCCGAAAGTCTTCACCGGCCAGGCCGAGCTGTACAACAAGCTGATGGAAAACGGCATCGAGGTCTATGTCATGACCGCCGCTTCCGAAGAGCTGGTACGCATGGTCGCCGCAGACCCGAAATACGGCTACAACCTCAAGCCGCAGAACGTGATCGGCGTGACCATGTTGCTCAAGGACCGCAAGACCGGCGAACTGACCACCGCCCGCAAGCAGATCACCGCGGGCAAATATGACGAGAAGGCCAACCTTGACCTGGAATACACGCCTTACCTGTGGACCCCGGCGACCTGGATGGCTGGCAAGCACGCGGCGATCCTGACGTACATCGACGAATGGAAAAAACCGGTGCTGGTGGGCGGCGACACGCCGAGCAGTGACGGCTACATGCTGTTTCACGATGTGGACGTGGCCAAGGGCGGCATCCACCTGTGGGTCAACCGCAAGGACAAGTACATGACCCAGATCAACGGCATGATGGCCAAGCACGCCGCGGCCCAGGCCAAGGAAGGACTGCCGGTGACGGCGGACAAGAACTGGGTGATCGTCAAGCCGGAAGATATCCAGTAAGCCCCACCCCCTTGTGGGAGCGAGCTTGCTCGCGATGGCGTCGTGTCAGTAGCATCCTTGTTGGCTGACACACCGCCATCGCGAGCAAGCTCGCTCCCACATTCGATTGTCGGTGTGCTCAGGATTTGCGCTCATCGCAAAAAAATGCCCCGCACTTGGCGGGGCATTTTTTATTGCAACGAACGACGCTTACAGGCCGTCAAGCATCGCCTTGTTACGCACCGCACCCTTGTCGGCGCTGGTGGCGAGCAGGGCGTAGGCCTTGAGGGCTGTGGTGACTTTGCGCGGACGCACTTCCACCGGCTTCCAGCCCTTGTTGTCCTGTTCGATGCGGCGCCCGGCCAGTTCTTCGTCGCTGATCAACAGGTTGATCGAGCGGTTCGGAATGTCGATCAGGACCTTGTCACCATCGCGCACCAGGCCGATGGCACCGCCAGCCGCCGCTTCCGGCGAAGCGTGGCCGATGGACAGGCCCGAGGTGCCGCCGGAGAACCGACCGTCGGTCAGCAAGGCGCAGGCTTTGCCCAGGCCTTTGGACTTCAGGTAGGACGTCGGGTAGAGCATTTCCTGCATGCCCGGGCCGCCTTTCGGACCTTCGTAGCGAATGATCACGATGTCGCCGGCCTTCACTTCGTCGGCGAGGATGCCGCGCACCGCGCTGTCCTGACTTTCGAAAATCTTGGCGTTGCCTTCGAAGACATGGATCGACTCGTCGACGCCGGCGGTTTTCACCACGCAGCCGTCCAGGGCGATGTTGCCGTAGAGCACGGCCAGGCCGCCCTCCTTGGAGTACGCGTGCTCGACGCTGCGGATGCAGCCGTTTTCACGGTCGTCGTCCAGCGTCTCCCAGCGGGTCGACTGGCTGAACGCGGTTTGCGTCGGGATGCCCGCCGGGCCGGCCTTGAAGAAGTGATGCACGGCCTCGTCGGTGGTCTGGGTGATGTCCCACTTGGCGATGGCCTCGGCCATGCTCTTGCTGTGCACGGTCGGCAGGTCGGTGTGCAACAGGCCGCCACGGGCCAGGGAGCCAAGGATGCTGAAGATCCCGCCGGCGCGGTGCACATCTTCCATGTGGTACTTCTGGATGTTCGGCGCGACCTTGCACAGTTGCGGCACATGACGGGACAGGCGGTCGATGTCGCGCAGGTCGAAATCGATCTCGGCTTCCTGGGCGGCGGCCAGCAAGTGCAGGATGGTGTTGGTGGAACCGCCCATGGCGATGTCCAGGGTCATGGCGTTCTCGAACGCCTTGAAGTTGGCGATGTTGCGCGGCAACACCGACTCGTCGTTTTCGCCGTAGTAGCGCTTGCACAGCTCGACGATGGTCCGGCCGGCCTGCAGGAACAACTGCTCGCGATCGCTGTGGGTGGCCAGGGTCGAACCGTTGCCCGGCAGGGCCAGGCCCAGGGCTTCGGTCAGGCAGTTCATCGAGTTGGCGGTGAACATGCCGGAGCACGAACCGCAGGTCGGGCAGGCGCTGCGCTCGTATTCGGCAACCTTCTCGTCAGAGGCGCTGGAGTCGGCGGCGATCACCATGGCATCGACCAGGTCGAGGCCGTGGCTGGCGAGCTTGGTCTTGCCCGCTTCCATCGGGCCACCGGAGACGAAGATCACCGGGATGTTCAGGCGCAGGGCGGCCATGAGCATGCCTGGGGTGATCTTGTCGCAGTTGGAAATGCACACGATGGCGTCGGCGCAGTGGGCGTTGACCATGTATTCGACGGAGTCGGCGATGATCTCGCGGCTCGGCAGCGAATACAGCATGCCGTCGTGGCCCATGGCGATGCCGTCGTCCACGGCGATGGTGTTGAATTCCTTGGCAACGCCGCCGACGCGTTCGATTTCCCGGGCAACCAGTTGGCCGAGGTCCTTGAGGTGGACGTGGCCGGGTACGAACTGGGTGAAGGAGTTGGCAATGGCGATGATCGGCTTCTTGAAGTCGTCATCCTTCATCCCCGTGGCACGCCACAAGGCACGGGCGCCGGCCATGTTGCGGCCATGGGTGGATGTTTTCGAGCGGTAATCAGGCATGGAGCACTCCGGGCGGCTAATCAGGTACTTATCAGGTATCAATGGGGAAGTGAGCTTCTGTCGACGTCTGGAGCACCCGGGTTTGGCCGTGTGTCCGGAAGTGGCCGATGACTTTGCAGGATCGCTGCGCGCCTCGGCATGAGCTCATAAACCCGCCGGGGATGAATGGCGATGAATGCCACGATTCTACACCGCTGGCGCCAGGATGAAATGACGCAAAGCGCTGATCGGGCGCCAATGTCGTGCACGGGATGACGACTGGCAGGGTTCAGCCGGCCAACAGCCCCCTGTCACGCTGCCGGACCAGGGCATTGAGCGCCAGCCCCAGCAGGCTGAGCAGGACCAGGCACAGGGCCAGGGTGAGTTGCAAGTCCAGCGGGGTGAGGCTGATCGCGGCACTGGTCAGCCCGCCGACGATGAAGATCAGCACACTGCCGGCGGAGGCGGATGTGCCGGCCCGCTCGGGAAATCTGTTCATGGCTTGGGTGTGGGCGGCTGCGCGGGCAATGGTCGTCCCGGTGGTGCACACGATCATGGGCAGCAACAGGGTGGTGACTGACAACCCCAGTTGATTGGCAAGCCCCAGCATCAGCAGGCCTGCGGCGAGGATCAGGGCCAGTCCCGTGATGATTTGCGTCTGTGGATCGATTCGATTGCTCAGCACGGACGCTACCGCGCCCCCGCCGATGTAGGCCAGCCCATAGCCCAGCAGCGCCAGGGAAAAAGCCTCGGGGGAGAGGCGCAACTGGTCGATCAGGACCAGCGGTGAAATGACGATGAACGAAAAATGGCAGGAAAAGGCCAGCGCCGAGGTTAACCAATAGGCCATGAAGCTGAAGTCGCCGCAGACCTTTCGATAGGATGCGATGAAATCCAGGCGCCTGGGTTGGCTGTCTGCCACAGGGCGTTGAAGTAAATGACTGGCGCTGATGAACGCACCGATGGCCAGGGCAATGAACACCAGGAAGCTGCCTCGCCAGCCCATCCAGTTTTGCAGCCCGGTGCCGGCCAGGGGCGAAACGGAAATGAAAATCCCCCCGCAGGTGACCAGAAAGATCCGCAGGCGCTGCTGTTCCCGACCGGTGAACAGGTCTTGGATCAGCGCTTGGGACAGCACGAAGCAACCGCATCCCAGGGCCTGGACGACACGCAAGAACAGAAAGGCCCCGTAACCGTCGGCGAGCACGCAACCGGCGGCTCCAACGGCGGAAACGGCGATCCCGATCAACAGCAGGGTTTTTCGTCCCATGACGTCGGAGAGCGGGCCGACCAGCAGCTGGGAAAGGGCAATCCCTATCGCGAACAGGCTGACAGACAGGGCAATGTCCGCGGATGAGCGTTCAAAATGCTCGGACAAGGCGGGGAACGAGGGCAGCACGACATCGATGGGAAAGACGCCGAGCAGTGTCAGCGTCAGCAACAAGCCGACGGTGGCCGGTTTGCGGGCAGCCGGGCGATTTTGCGGATCAGTCATTGACGAGGTCCAAGACGTACCTGAGGGGGCGCTTTCAATCCTAATGCGTCATGTCCGCCGGGCGCCGGGGAGATTGAGTAGGAAGGTTCTGGTAATTGCGTGGGAGTTCTCCTGTGGACTTATTTCAGACGTGCAAAAAAAATCGCAGCCGAGGCCGCGATCAGAGTGCGATTCGAGTGCGCGGGGCGCAGCGCTACGGCACTGGCCCCGCCCGGTGTCAGCTGTTGGGCAACAACCGGCAGGTGATGCTCTTGATGTAGCGGGTCTCGGCGATGGCCGGGTGTACCGGGTGGTCTGGCCCCTGGCCGCCGCGTTCGAGCAGTTGGATGTTGCGGTCCAGATGACGGGCGCTGGTCAGCAGGATGTTTTGCAGGTCGTCTTCGGGCAGGTGCATCGAGCACGACGCGCTGACCAGGATGCCGTCCTTGCTGAGCAGGCGCATGGCTTGCTCATTGAGGCGGCGATAGGCGCCTTCGCCGTTCTTCAGGTCTTTCTTGCGCTTGATGAAGGCCGGTGGGTCGGCCACGATCACGTCGAAACGTTCTTCGCTGGCCTTGAGCTCCTTCAGGGCCTCGAACACGTCGCCTTCGATGCAGGTCAGCTTCTCGGCGAAGCCGTTCAACGCGGCGTTGCGCTCGACACCGTCGAGGGCGAAGGCCGAGGCATCGACGCAGAATACTTCACTGGCGCCGAACGCCGCGGCTTGCACGCCCCAGCCGCCGATGTAGCTGAACAGGTCCAGCACGCGCTTGCCCTTGGCGTACGGGGCCAGGCGGGCGCGGTTCATGCGGTGGTCGTAGAACCAGCCGGTTTTCTGGCCTTCCATGACCGGCGCTTCGAACTTCACGCCGTTCTCTTCCAGGGCCACCCATTCCGGCACCAGGCCGAACACGGTCTCGACGTAGCGGTTCAGACCCTCGGCGTCACGGGCCGCGGAGTCGTTCTTGAACAGGATGCCGCTGGGCTTGAGCACCTGGGTCAGGGCGGCGATCACGTCGTCCTTGTGGGCTTCCATGGTGGCCGAGGCGATCTGCACCACCAGGATGTCGCCGAAACGGTCGACCACCAGGCCTGGCAACAGGTCGGAATCACCGTAGACCAGGCGATAGAACGGTTTGTCGAACAGCCGTTCGCGCAGGGACAACGCCACGTTGAGGCGATGCACCAGCAGGGACTTGTCCAGCGGTAGCTTCACGTCACGGGACAGCAGCCGGGCGCAGATCAGGTTGTTGGGGCTCATCGCAACGATGCCCAACGGCTTGCCGCCGGCGGCTTCGAGGATGGCTTGGTCGCCAGCCTTGAAGCCATGCAGGGGCGTGGCGGCCACATCGATTTCGTTGCTGTAGACCCACAGGTGGCCGGCGCGCAGGCGACGGTCGGCGTTGGCTTTGAGGCGCAGGCTAGGCAGGGACATGACGTCGCTCCGGAAAAAAGAGCGGGAGTATACCGTGTTGCAACCTTGGCGGGGCTTGCGCTGGACATGTGGCGAGGAAGCGGGCGCCCTCGCCACGGTATCGAGCAGGCTTCAAGCGGACAACGCGCTGAGCAACTCGCGGTTGAACGCCGGGATGTCATCGGGCCGGCGACTGCTGATCAACGTGCCGTCCTTGACCACTTCCTGGTCGACCCAGTTCGCGCCGGCGTTGACCAGGTCATCCTTGAGGGTCTTGTAGCTGGTCATGGTCTTGCCCTTGACCAGCCCGCTCGACGCCAGCAACCAGCCGCCATGGCAAATCACCGCAATGGGCTTGCCCGCCGCCTCGAAGCCCTTGACCAGTTTCTGGGCGTCGGGATCGATGCGGATGGTGTCGGAGTTCTGCACGCCACCGGGCAGCACCACGGCGTCGTACTGCTCGACATTGGCGGCCTTGAAGGTCAGGTCGATCGGGAAGTCGTCGGCCGGCTGGTCATGGTTCCAGCCTTTGACCTGGCCTTCGCGGGCCGAAACGATGTCCACCTTGACGCCGGCCTGTTCCAGCGCCTGCTGGGGGCCGGTCAGTTCGGCCTGTTCAAAACCGTCGGTCACCAGGATGGCGACACGTTTGTTGTTCAGGAAACCAGACATGGAAAAATCTCCTCAAGCTGAGTGGTCGGGCTGCCGACTCAAGCCTGTATGCAGGCTTGGCTGTCGGCCCTGTAAAGTCCGAAGCCGATGCCTGAAGGAAAGTTCCGCCGATCTACCCGGCGGTGTATCGGATCCATCTTTAAGGGTTAGAATCCCCGCCTGACCCAGAGTGTGCACTCATGTCCAAAGAACTTTCCGCCGAACAGATCCAACAGTCCCTGCAAGGGATCAGTGTGCCGCCCCAGCCGCAGATCATGGTGGATCTGCAGATGGAGCAGTACATGCCCGACCCGGACCTGGAGACCATCGCCAAGTTGATCTCCCAGGACCCGGGGCTCTCGGGAGCCTTGCTCAAGATCGTCAACTCGCCCTATTACGGCCTGCGCAACAAGATCACCTCGATCCAGCGCGCGGTGAACCTGCTGGGCAGCCGTTCGATCATCAACCTGATCAATGCGCAGTCGATCAAGGGTGAGCTGCACGATGACACCATCGTCACTCTGAACCGTTTCTGGGATACGGCCCAGGACGTGGCGATGACCTGCCTGACCCTGGCCAAGCGCGTCGGCCTGGAGAACGGTGACGAAGCCTATGCCCTGGGGTTGTTCCACGATTGCGGCGTGCCGTTGATGCTCAAGCAGTTCCCCAACTACATGAGCGTGCTGGAGGAGGCCTACGCCAATGCCAGCGCCGAGTGCCGGGTGGTGGACACCGAGAACCGTGTGTTCAACACCAACCATGCGGTGGTCGGTTACTACACTTCCAAATCCTGGCGCCTGCCGGATCACGTCAGCCAGGCGATCGCCAACCACCACAACGCCCTGGCGGTCTTCAGCGACGAGTCTTCACGCAATAACAGCCAGCTGAAAAACCTGCTGGCGATCCTGAAGATGTCCGAGAACATCTGTGCGTCCCACCGGGTGCTGGGCAACCAGGCCGAAGACCACGAGTGGGATAGCGTCGGGAGCCTGGTGCTCGACTACATCGGTTTGTCGGAATACGACTTCCAGACCCAGAAACAGGAAATTCGCGACCTCGCCTCTCGTTGAGTGCGCGGCGTCGCCTGACGCGAGAACCTCATGCCAGAACTGCCGGAAGTCGAAACCACCCGTCGCGGTATCGCGCCCCATCTTGAAGGCCAGCGGGTCAGTCGCGTGGTGGTCCGTGACCGCCGCCTGCGCTGGCCGATCCCGGAAGATCTCGACGTGCGGCTCTCGGGCCAGCGCATCGTGCAGGTGGAGCGGCGGGCCAAGTACCTGCTGATCAATGCCGAGGTCGGCACGTTGATCAGCCATCTGGGCATGTCCGGTAACCTGCGCCTGGTGGAGGTGGGCATGCCGGCCCTCAAGCACGAGCACGTGGACATCGAGCTGGAGTCCGGCCTGGCCTTGCGCTACACCGACCCGCGGCGTTTCGGCGCGATGCTCTGGAGCCTCGACCCACTCAATCACGAGCTGTTGATTCGCCTCGGTCCCGAGCCACTGACCGACCTGTTCGATGGCGAACGGCTGTTCCAGCTGTCGCGGGGGCGTTCCATGGCGGTCAAGCCGTTCATCATGGATAACGCGGTGGTGGTGGGGGTGGGCAATATCTATGCGACCGAGGCGCTGTTCGCCGCCGGGATCGACCCGCGCCGGGCCGCCGGAGGTATTTCCCGGGCGCGTTACCTGAAGCTGGCGATCGAGATCAAGCGCATCCTCGCCCATGCCATCGAGCGCGGCGGCACCACGTTGCGGGATTTTATCGGTGGGGATGGCCAGCCCGGCTATTTCCAGCAGGAGCTGTTCGTCTACGGCCGGGGCGGGGAATTGTGCAAGGTCTGTGGCACGGGACTGCGGGAAATCCGCCTGGGCCAGCGCGCCAGTGTCTGGTGCCCACGCTGCCAGAGCTGATTCGTCCGACGGTCTATAGTCAGTAGTCATATTGATTTAGCCGAAGGATCGCCCGATGAAACCGCTTCGACCTGTCGTTCTAGCGCTGCTGCTGAGTGTCGGTTTGCCTGCCCTGGCAAACAGCGGCAGCGGCGACCCGCGCTACACCATCCAGAATCCGCCGGCCTTCGCCATGCTCGGCGACCTGCTGATCGCCCGCCCGCTGCTGCTCGCCGCTACGGTGATCGGGGCTGGGGCATTCGTGGTGTCGTTGCCCTTTACCGCGCTGGGCGGTGGGGTCGGCGATGCGGGGAAGGCATTGGTGGTGGACCCGGCCAGGGCCACGTTCGTGCGGTGCCTGGGGTGTGTGGGGGAGGGGTTTGAGCGGCAGGAGTGAGGCCAGGCAACTGAATCTTGGTGCTGCTGATGGCCTCATCGCGAGCAAGCCCGCTCCCACAGGGGGCTGCTGTGTTTACACCATTCGTGCCTGAAGCAAAGCTCCTGTGGGAGCGAGCTTGCTCGCGATGGGGCCTGTGGGGCCGCCCAAAAGCTCAATCCTTGCCAGTAATCCTGCGATATTTCGCCATCAACTGCTCTTCAGTCTCCGGATGAGCCTCGTCCAGCGGGATGCAATCCACCGGGCAAACCTGTTGGCACTGGGGTTCGTCGTAATGGCCGACGCACTGGGTGCACAGGTTCGGGTCGATGACGTAGATTTCCTCGCCTTGGGAAATGGCCTCGTTCGGGCATTCGGGTTCGCAGACGTCGCAATTGATGCAGTCGTCGGTGATGATCAGGGACATGCAGGCTCCTGCCGGGGCGTTGGGCCCGGGCATCTGAAAACGTATGGGCGCAATTGTGCCGCATTGGCGAGCGCAGTGCACGCGGGCGCGATGGACTGCGCTGCGCTGCGAGGTGGCTCGCAGCGCCTGCCGGTCATTTCTTGAAGCGCAGTGTCAGCGCATCGGCCACGGCCGGGTGGACAAACTTGGTGATATCACCGCCCAACGCCGCGATTTCCCGGACCAGGGTCGAGGAAATGAAGGAATAGCGCTCCGACGGCGTCAGGAACAGGCTCTCGACGTCCGGTGCCAATTGGCGGTTCATGTTGGCCAGTTGGAACTCGTACTCGAAGTCCGAGACCGCACGCAGGCCGCGCAGGAACACATTGGCGTTCTTTTCCTTGGCGAAGTGGGCCAAAAGCGTCGAGAAGCCGACCACTTCCACGTTGGGCAGGTGCTTGGTGACCTCGCGGGCCAGTTCCACACGTTGCTCCAGCGGGAACAGCGGGTTCTTCTTCGGGCTGGCGGCGACGGCAATGATCACGTGGTCGAACAGGCGCGCGGCGCGTTCGACCAGATCGCCATGGCCCTTGGTAATAGGGTCGAAGGTACCTGGGTACAACACTCGGTTCATCGCGTCGTCCTGGCGGGAGTCCGTTGGGGAGTCGGATGGTATCGCAGCCTTCTCGGTCGGCCAAGTCGGCTGTTGGATAAGAAAGCACTATAGACGCTGCGAATAATCCGGATATTCATGGGTTTTTCAGGCGTTCGGCCAGGGCTGTCGCCAATTGTGCGGTCAGCCCGTACACCGATAATTGCGGGTTGGCGCCGATGCTGGTGGGGAACAGCGAGCCGTCATGGATCGACAGGTTGCCCAGTTGGTGATGGCGACCCAGGCTGTCGGTGACGGCGGTTCTCGGGTCTTCACCCATGGCGCAGCCACCCATCACGTGGGCGCTGCCCAGGCGCGTGCGGTACAAGGCCAGGTCAAGCCCGTCGATCAGCGTGCGGGCCTCGGCCAGGGTCTTCACGTAGCGGGCGTCGCTGTGCAGGGGCATCACCGCCTTGGCACCGCCAGCGAATTGTATTTCGGCCATGCTGTGGAAGGCCCGGCGCAAGCCGTCCCAGGTATAGGGCGAAACGGGGTAGTCGAGCACGGGCGCGCCATCGCTACGCAACTCGACGCGGCCGCCGGGGCTGTCCGGGTGAAAGCCGTCGCGCAGCAGCGCCAGCATGGCGTGGGTGTGAGGCAGCCGGGACATGTGTAAGGCGTTCTCGGGGCCGAACCCGCCCAACAGCGTGGCGGCGAGCGCCGGGTGCAAGGGCGGGACTTCGAGCTTGTAGGACATCTTGCCGGTGGTTCCGTCCTGCCATTGGAAGTGATCCGAATAAATCGATTGCGGCGCACCGTAGAACGGGTTGATGACCTCGTCGAATTGCCCGGCGGACATGTTCACCAGGTGCAGGAAGGTGCGCTTGCCCACACGTTCGTGCGGGTCTGGCGCAGCGGAGCGCAACAGCAGGCCGGGACTGTTGATGCCGCCGCCCGCCAGCACGTAGTGCCGCGCCTTGATGGTGATGCGCCGTCCGCTGGGCGCCACGCAACGCTCGTCCATGGCCTGGCACTCGAGGCCGACGACGGCATCGTTCTTGATCGTCAGGCGCTCGGCCCGCGCCAGGTAAAGCAGCGCGCCACCCTTGTCCAGTGTGGCCGGGATGGTGGTGACCAGCATCGACTGCTTGGCGTTGGTCGGGCAGCCCATGCCGCAGTAGCCCAGGTTCCAGCAGCCGCGGACGTTGCGCGGGATGACGTGCCAGGCGTAGCCCAATTGTTCGCAGCCTTTGCGGATCACGTCGTTGTTGGCGTTGGGCGGAACCAGCCACGGTGCCACGCCCAGGCGTTGTTCCATCTGCGCAAACCAGGGCGCCATTTCAACGCGGCCGTGACCCTTGACGTTGTGCTCGGCGGCCCAGTGATCGAGGGTCTGGTCGGGCGTGCGGAAGCTGGAGGTCCAATTGATCAGCGTCGTGCCACCGACGGCCCGGCCCTGGAGAATGGTGATGGCGCCGTCCTTGCTCATGCGTCCGAGGCCTTCCTGGTACAGGCTGCTGTAGGCCTGGTCTTCGAGCAGCTTGAAGTCATGACTGGTCTTGAGCGGCCCTTCCTCGATCAGTAACACCCGGTAGCCGGCAGCACTGAGGATTTCCGCCGTGGTGCCGCCACCGGCACCGCTGCCGACGATGGCCACGTCGGCTTCCAGGGTCAGGTCCTCGGTCAATTGCGTGCCGTTGTAGGTGGTCCAGCCACGGGCCAGGCCTTCGCGGAAGGGATCGGGTACGGGCATGTTCTGGGCTCTCTTATTGTTTTGAGGTAGCGATAGACCCTTTGTGGGAGCGAGCTTGCTCGCGATAGCGGTGTGTCAGTCAATCGATCGGTGGCTGATGTGACGCTATCGCGAGCAAGCTCGCTCCCACAGGGGGTGGTTCTGAATTGGTCAAACCGTTGGCGGCCCCGGATACCCGCAATGCGCCCAGGCTTCGGATTGGGTGTACCAAGCCATCATCACCAATTGCAGCAACGAGCAGTGACCTTGCTGTAGCAGGTCCAGCGAACTGTTTTCCCACCGCGCGAGGAACTGGCGGATGTCATCGGCGCTGGCGTTTTCCCATGCGCCCCAGATCCCGGTCAGTGGCCCGCGGGTCACGCCCAGCGTGAGCACATCGAACAACTGGTGCGTGAGATCGAGCATGGCGGGGGACAGGTGGGCCAGGCTTCTGTCCAGGCTGCCCAGGGTCGCGTCAATGGCGGCAGGCATCTGCCCGGCGGTCACTGCGCCGTCCAGCATCACAGGGATGACGGCGCGTAAAAACGCCAGGTCGCTGTCGCGCAGGGCCTCCAGGCCGACGGCCGGCTGGCTTGGCGAGCAACCGCTCAGGCTGGCGCCCAGCCCGACGGCGGCCAGGAAGGCGCTGGCGCCGAGGCTGAATTTCAGCAGGCCGCGCCGTGACAGCGCGGGAGTATCGGTGAGGCTGGCGTTCATGATTGTGATCACCCGGGCAGACACGCGTCAGCGGACAAACAGCTTCTGAATCAGTTTCTGCAAGGGTTTGCCGTAGGGCGGATAAATCAGCTTCGCCGCGTTGAATCGCTGTTTGGTCAGCACGCCCTTGGCCTTGCTGAAGGTCAGGAAGCCCTCATGCCCGTGGTAATGCCCCATTCCCGAGGGCCCGATGCCGCCGAACGGCATGTCATCCTGGGCGACATGCAACAGCGTGTCGTTCAGGCAGACGCCGCCGGAATGGGTTTCGTGGAGCACGCGATGCTGTTCGGCCTTGTCGTAGCCGAAGTAGTAGAGCGCCAGCGGGCGGGGGCGCTGATTGATGTAGGCAAACGCCTGGTCCAGATGGTCATAAGGCACGATGGGCAGCAGCGGGCCGAAGATCTCGTCTTGCATGACGGTCATCTCATCGTTGACGTTGAGCAGCAGGCTGTGGGCCATGCGGCGGCCCTGGCCTTGCTCGAACAGCTCGATCAGCAACGCGCCCTTGCCAGTGGCGTCGCTGATGTAGCCATTGAGCCGCGCCAGTTGTCGTTCGTTGATGATGGCGGTGTAGTCCGGGTTGTCCGCCAGGGTCGGATAAAACCTGCGCACCGCCTCGCGATACGCCTCGACGAACTCACCGACGCGGTTCTGCGGCACCAGCACATAGTCCGGGGCGACACAGGTTTGCCCGGCATTCAGGGTTTTGCCGAAGGCAATGCGTTCAGCGGCGTCCTTGATGGGGACATCGACCGACACGATGGCCGGCGATTTCCCACCCAGCTCAAGGGTGACCGGGGTCAGGTTTTCGGCAGCGGCCCGCATGACATGCTTGCCGATGCTGGTGGCGCCGGTGAACAACAGGTGATCGAAGGGCAACTTGGAAAACGCCATGCCGACCTCCGCCTCGCCGAGCACCACGCACACCAGGTCCTGGGGGAAGACCCGGGCGAGCAATTGCTTGAGCAGCAAGCCGGTCGCCGGTGTCGATTCGCTGAGCTTGAGCATCACCCGGTTGCCCGCCGCCAACGCCCCGACCAGCGGCCCGATGGCCAGGAACAGCGGGTAGTTCCACGGCACGATGACCCCGACCACGCCCAACGGCTGATGGATCACTTTGGCTGAGGCCGGTTGAAAGGCCATGCCCACCTTGCGTCGAGAGGGTTTCATCCAGTCCTGGAGGTGCCGGCTGGCGTAATGGATGCCGTGCAGGCTGGGCATCAACTCGGCCAACAGGGTTTCGTCGGCGCTGCGGTGGCTGAAATCCTGGCTGATGGCGTCGATCAAGGCTTGTCGTTCGTTGCTCAATACCTCGCGCAGTGCCTTTAGCCATTGCCGACGCTGTTCGGCCGGTGGCATTGGGTGGGCAGCGTAGGCCTGGCGCTGGGCATCGAAGAGCGACCGCAGTTCGTCCAGTTGTTGTTGAGACTCGTGCAGGTAGGCAACGTCGGCAGGCATCGTCAGGCACCGGATGTTATTAGAATGAGGGTTTTCTAGAGCTTATACTCTAGAAAGTCAATGGCATCCGCAACGGCTTTGGGTTTTTCCTGTGACCGATAGGTCGTAAGATGCCGATCAATGCCTTCGTCGAATTAAAGCCCAAACCATGGCCCCACGAATGAAAACCAGCGAGCGCATCGTGCAAAACAGCCTCGAGCTGTTCAACCAACAGGGTGAGCGCAGCGTCAGCACCAATCACATCGCCGCCCACATGGACATGTCCCCGGGCAATCTCTATTACCACTTCCCCAACAAGCAGGCGATCATCGCCGTGCTGTTCAGTGAATACGAGAACCTGGTGGACAGCTTCCTGCGTCCGCCCCAGGGCCGGGCGGCCACGGTGGATGACAAGCGCTTCTACCTGCAGGAACTGCTGGCGGCCATGTGGCGCTATCGCTTCCTGCACCGAGACCTGGAGCATCTGCTCGACAGCGATCCGGACCTTGCGGCCCGCTATCGTCGGTTTTCCCAGCGCTGCCTGATCCACGGCACCGCGATCTACGAAGGTTTCGTTGCCGCCGGCATCCTGAAGATGGACCGGGTGCAGATCGAATCCCTGACCCTCAACGCCTGGATCATCCTCACGTCCTGGGTGCGATTCTTGTGCACCACGCGGGAAAATTTCAGCCACCTGAGCGAGCAGGCCATCAAGCGCGGCGTCTATCAGGTGCTGGTGCTGGAAGCCGGTTTCGTGACCGATCAGGCCCGCGAAGCGGTGGATGCACTGTTCAAGGAATATTACGTCCCCCTGGCCCAGACCCTCGAGGAAGGGCAATAGGCCGATCCCCGACTTAGCCACAGGAGCTCACCATGCCCATCGCGCAACTCATCAGCCCCGAAGCCCTCGAACAACGGCGATCACGGCCCGGGCTGGTCATCCTCGACTGTCGTTTTGCCCTGGAAGACCCCGATTACGGCCAACGCAGTTATGCCGAGGGCCACATTGCCGGGGCGTCGTTCGCGGACCTTGAGCGCGATCTGAGCGGGCCGGTGACCAAAGGCGTGACCGGGCGCCATCCGCTGCCCGAGCCCGAGGCCTTGATCGAGCGCCTCAGGGCTTGGGGGCTCGATAACGACAGCGACGTCGTGCTGTACGACGACGGCCCCGGCGCTTATGCCGCGCGGGCCTGGTGGTTGCTGGCCTGGCTGGGCAAGCGCGATGGCGTGTCCATCCTCGACGGTGGGCTCAAGGCCTGGCATGCCGCTGGTTTGCCTTTGAGCCTGGATCCGCCGCAGCACAGTCGTGGGACTTTCACGGGGGCGCCGGATGCGAGCTTGTTGATCGATGCGCAAGCGCTGCAACAACGCCTCGGCGAATCGGCCATGACCCTGCTGGATGCCCGGGCGTTGCCGCGCTTCAAGGGCGAAGTCGAGCCGATCGACCCGGTGGCCGGGCATATCCCGGGCGCCCAGTGCGCAGCGTTCACCGACAACCTGGGCGCCGATGGACGCTTCTTGCCGACCGCCCAGCTCAAGCAACGCTTTGCCGAAAAACTGGGCGAGCGCTCGCCCACCGAACTGGTGGCGTACTGCGGCTCCGGCGTGACGGCGTGCCATAACCTGTTCGCCCTGTGCCTGGCCGGGTATCCCTTGGGGCGGCTGTACGCCGGCTCGTGGAGTGAATGGATCAATGATCCCCTGCGGGGCGTGGCGAAGGGCGAATAGCTCATCCCCAAAAAACCAATGTGGGAGCGAGCTTGCTCGCGATGACGGTGTGCCAGACAGCTTCAATGTCGTTGCCCCACCGCTATCGCGAGCAAGCTCGCTCCCACAGGGGGATTGCTGGCGAACGCTGAACCGGTGAACACCTCCCACAGGGGGTTTGTGTTGTCTGCGAATCGTCAGCCGCGCCCCAGGCTGGCCAGCCAATCGGGAATCCGCCGCTCCAGGTAATACCCCGGGCGCCGCAGGGTTCCGTCGACAAACCCGACATGTCCGCCCCGGGCGTGCAGTTCAAGTTGGGTCGAGGTGGATAACTCGCCGGGTTCGGGCAGGCTGTGGGGAAACACAAAAGGATCGTCGGCAGCCTGGATGACCAGGGTCGGTGTGCTGATGCCCGCCATGAAATAGCGGCTGGAGGCGCGGCGGTAGTAGTCCGCGGCATCGGAGAACCCGTGCAGCGGCGCAGTCACCCGACCGTCAAAGTCCCAGAAGGTGCGCATGTTTTCCAGCGGGCCAAGGGCCGCCAGGGTTGCCAGGCCTTCGTGGCGCCCGTCGTGCTGGAACTGGCGTTGCTTGTTGCGCACATAGGCCACCATCTGTCGCATGAAGTGCGCCTGGTAGAACTTGGAAAATCCCTGGCCGATGCGATCGGCGCACTGGTCGAGGCGAAACGGTACCGAGACCGCCACCGCCCCTTGCAACTGGCTGTCGCGGCCGGCTTCTCCCAAGTGCTTGAGCAACACATTGCCGCCCAGTGAATAACCCACCGCAAACAGCGGCGCCAAGGGCCGCTTGGCGCGCAAGTGAGTAATGGCGGCGGCCAGGTCTTCGCTGACGCCCGAGTGATAGCTGCGGGGCAACAGGTTCGGCTCGCCCGAGCAGCCGCGCCAGTTCAAGGCCGCGCTGGCCCAGCCCTGGCGACCGAGCGCCTGCTGCAACCCGGCTACGTAAGGTGAGTTGGAAGAGCCGGTCAACCCGTGCAGCACCAGCACCAGCGGTGCCTCGGCGCTGTGGGGGCCGTGCCAGTCGAGGTCGAGGAAATCACCGTCTTCCAGCCACAGGCGTTCGCGTTGACGCTCGATGTGGGTGGTCTGGCGCCACAAGGGGCCCCACAAGGTTTGCAGGTGCGGGTTGCCAAGGCCAGGGGCAGGGACGAAACGTTCGGATGCGGCGGACATCATTATTATTCTCGATGCACTGGTCAGCCCTTCAGCCAATGTCCTTTGGCAAACGCTGCCACAACGCGTAATACACCCGTCCGGATTTCTGCTCGCGGTGCAAGCGCCAGTTGCCCGGCAAGCCCAGGCTGGACGGGGCAGTCTCGCTTTCAGTGTAGACCCAGGCATCCTCGGCCAGCCACTGACGCTCCTCGAGCAAGGCGCAGACCGTCGGCAACAGGTTCTGGTTGAAAGGCGGGTCCAAGAACACCAGGTCGAAAGGCGTTGCCGGTTGGCTGTCCAGGTAGCGCAGCGCGTCGGCGGTCTGCACCTGACCGACGGTGCAACGCAGGGTGCCCAGGTGTTCCTTGAGGCTGGAGACCGCCAGGTTGCTGGCATCCAGCGCCTGGCCCATGGCGGCGCCACGGGACAGGGCCTCGAGAAACAGCGCGCCGCTGCCGGCGAACGGGTCGAGCACCCGGGCGCCTGCCACATAAGGCGCGAGCCAGTTGAACAGGGTTTCCCGCACGCGGTCCGGGGTGGGGCGCAGCCCCGGGGCATCCGGGAAACTCAGGCGTCGGCTGCGCCATTCGCCGCCGATGATGCGCAACTGGTTCACACCGTTGTGCACGGGTTTCTTGCTGGAATTCGATGGACGGGCCATTAGTGCTCCGGAACCCCGAGCGGCTGCTCGGCAGGTTTGTCAGTAGGGGGCGGCAACGGCTTTTGCGGCACGCTCGGGCCGGCGGTGACGATGACCATTTTGTCAGTACTCAGGTGTTTGTTCAGCGCGGCCTTGACCTGCTCGACCGTCAGTTCCTGGGACTGGCGCATGAAGTCTTCCAGGTAGCTGAGCGGCAAGTCATAGAACCCCATGGCGCCGAGCTGGCCGACGATGTCGGCATTGCTGGCGGTGGACAGCGGGAAGCTGCCCGCCAACTCACGCTTGGCGTCATCGAGTTCTTTCTGGGTCGGGCCGTTCTTGAGGTAATCGGCGAACACGTCCTGCACCAGTTTCAAGGTGCCTTCGCTCATCTCGGCACGGGTCTGCAGGTTGATCATGAACGGGCCGCGGGCTTGCATCGCCGTGAAGCCGGAATACACGCCGTAGGTCAGGCCGCGTTTTTCGCGGACTTCCGTCATCAGCCGCGTGCCGAAGCCACCGCCGCCGAGGATCTGGTTGCCCAGGGACACCGCGGCATAGTCCGGATCGTCGCGGTCGATGCCCAGTTGCGCGAGCATCAGGTTGGTCTGCTTGGAAGGGAACTCGATGTGGCCGATGCTCGCCTTCGGTTCCACCGGTGGCGGGGTTTTCGCCAGGGCCGGACCTTTGGGCAGCGCGGCGGACACCTGGTTGGCAATCGCTTCGGCTTCGGCGCGGGACAAGTCCCCCACCAGTGCAATCACTGCGTTGCCGGCGGCATAGGCCCTGGCATGGAACGCCCGGGCCTGGGCCAGGGTGATCGGTGGAATGCTCTCGGCGGTGCCGTCGCTGGAGTGGGCGTAAGGATGATCGCCGTAGAGGCGCTTCATCAGTTCCAGGCCCGCCAGTTTGCCGGGGTTCTGCTTCTGGTATTCGAACCCGGCGAGCATCTGGTTCTTGATCCGGGCGAAGGAGTCGGCGGGGAAGGTCGGTTTGCCGACGACTTCGGCGAACAGCTTCAATGCCGGCTCACGCTTGTCGACTGCGCTGAGACTGCGCAGGGACGCCACGGCCATGTCCCGGTAGGCGCCGTTGCCGAAGTCCGCGCCGAGGCTTTCGAAGCCTTGGGCGATGGCGCTGACGTCCTTGCCGGCCACGCCTTCGTTGAGCATGGCGTTGGTCAGCAGGGCGAGGCCGGGGGCGTCGCCGTCCTGGCTGCTGCCGGCGGCGAAGGTCAGGCGCAGGTCGAACATCGGCAATTCCCGGGCTTCGACGAACAGCACCTTGGCGCCGTCAGCGGTTGTCCAGGTTTGCACGTCGAGCTGGCGCCGACTGGGCGCCTTGTCGTTCAGTTCGGCCAAGGATTGCAGCTTGTTGCCGGACTTGGCCTTGTCCAGTGCCTGGCTGGCGTTGGAGTCGCTGGACGGCGACAGGTAAAAGGCCAGGGCGCCGGCCAGGGCGATCAATACCAGGCCGATCGGCACCAGGCGCGATGATTTGCGCTCATTCATGAGCTTTCTCCTCGGGCAGGACGTGCGCAACGCTCAGGCGCGAGCGGGTGAAATACAGCTGGGCTGCCTTCTGGATGTCTTGCGGGGTCACGCTTTGCAGTTCGGCGAGTTCGGTGTCCATCAGCTTCCAGGACAAGCCGACGGTTTCCAGCTGGCCAATGGCGGTGGCCTGGCTGGTGATCGAGTCGCGCTCATACACCAGGCCGGCGATGACCTGGGCACGCACGCGTTCCAGTTCCTCGGCGGTCGGGGCGGTGGTTTTCAATTGCTCGAGCAAGCGCCACAAACCTGCTTCTGCCTGGGCGAGGGTTTTGTTTTTCTGCGTGTTGGGCGTCGCCGACAAGGTGAACAACGAGTCGCCGCGGGTGAAGGCGTCGTAGCTCGACGAGCCGCCGGACACCAACTCCTCGCCGCGCTCCAGTTGGGTCGGGATCCGGCCGCTATAGCCGCCGTCCAACAGGGCCGAGATCAGCCGCAGCGCGTTGACCGACGCCTTGTCCGTCGCGGTGGCGATGCTCGGCACGTTGAAGGCCAGCATCACGCTGGGCAGTTGGGTCTGCACATGCAAGGTGATCTGGCGTTCGCCGGGTTCGGCCAGTTCCAGGGGGATTTTCGCGACCGGCACCGCGCGCCGGGCAATCGGGCCGAAATAACGCTGGGCCAGGGATTTGACCTCCTCCGGCGTCACGTCGCCAACCACCACCAGGGTCGCGTTGTTCGGGGTGTACCAGGACTCGTACCAGTGGCGCAGTTCCTCGACGGTCATCCGGTCCAGGTCGGCCATCCAGCCGATGGTCGGCGTGTGGTAGCCGCTGGCCGGATAAGCCATGGCCTTGAAACGCTCGTACGCCTTGGACATGGGCTTGTCGTCGGTGCGCATGCGGCGCTCTTCCTTGATCACCTCGATCTCGCGGCTGAATTCCTCCGGCGGCAGGCGCAGGCTGGCCATGCGGTCGGCTTCCAGTTCGAAGGCCACGCCCAGGCGGTCGCGGGCCAGCACCTGGTAGTAGGCGGTGAAGTCGTCGCTGGTGAAGGCGTTCTCTTCGGCACCGAGGTCGCGCAGAATCAGCGACGCTTCGCCGGGGCCGACTTTTTCGCTGCCCTTGAACATCATGTGCTCAAGGGCGTGGGACAAACCGGTCTGGCCTGGCGTTTCGTAGCTGGAACCCACCTTGTACCAGACTTGGGACACCACCACCGGCGCACGATGGTCTTCGCGTACGACGACCTTCAGGCCGTTGTCGAGGGTGAATTCATGGGTGGGTTGTGGGTCGGCAGCCAAGGCTGAAAGAGGCAGACAAACTGTGCTGAGCAGCAGGCCTGCGGCGCGGCGGGCAAGAGCATTCATTCGTGTTTAAACCTGTTGGGTTGCCTGCTAGGTCTTAGCCTCGGCAGGCGAGGAGGTGCTAGGATACTGATCCGTTTTACTGGCGGCCACGCCTATTGGGCCTTTTATCGGCCCGGGGTTGTCTGGGTTCCGCGGAGAAACCTTGGGTTTGCTCGTTGATCCCGGCGTTTTCGCCGATGATGCCGTACCAGTCCTTCGAAAAAATCGACTTTGAGGCGTCCTGGGCACGCTTCGACAAAATGTTGCGCGTGAACAAGCTGGATGAAACGCAGTCTGTTCAGCATTGAATATTTATCACCGAGGCGCCCTCGTGGCGCGTCGCTACCGTGAGATAGCCGTCCTCCATGTTTGGTTCCAACGACGACAAGAAGACCCCAGCCCCGGCTGGCGAGAAAAAAGGCCTGTTCGGATGGCTGCGCAAGAAGCCGCAGGATACCGTCGTCGAACAGCCACAAGCGCTGCCTGAGCCCGCCGCCGAGGCAGTGGCCGAAGCAGCCGCGCCCATTGTCCTGCCGATCGCCGAGCCGGTGCTGCAACCGGTCGAGCCTGAGCCCGTTGCCGAGCCGATAGCCGAGCAGCCGCTGACCCCGCCCGCCGAGCAAACGCCCTGGCTGACCTTGCCGGTGGCGGAAGAACCCGTCGCGCTGGTCGAGGAAACGGCGCCCCATATCACCCCGCCGATTCCAGCGCCGACACAGGTTGTCGAGGCGCCAGTCGTCGAAGCTTTCGTTGAGCCGGCAGCCGCCGTCGTTGCACCCGTGGTTGCGCCTGCCGCCCCCGAGCCGGTACCTGCCGTGTCGGAAGCCGAGCCCGTCCGTAGCGCTGAGGAAAACAAGGTCGGCTTCTTCGCCCGCCTCAAGCAGGGCTTGTCCAAGACCAGCGCCAGCATCGGCGAAGGCATGGCCAGCCTGTTCCTGGGCAGGAAAGTCATCGACGACGAGTTGCTGGAAGACATCGAAACCCGCCTGCTGACCGCCGATGTCGGTGTCGAGGCCACCTCGGTGATCATCCAGAGCCTGACCCAGAAGGTCGCGCGCAAGCAGCTGACCGACGCCGACGCCCTGTACAAATCCCTACAGGGCGAGCTGACCAGCCTGCTCAAACCGGTGGAAAAGCCGCTGGTGATCGCCTCGCAGAACAAGCCATTCGTGATCCTGGTCGTTGGCGTCAATGGCGCCGGCAAGACCACCACCATCGGCAAGCTGGCCAAGAAGCTGCAGCTCGAAGGCAAGAAAGTCATGCTCGCCGCCGGCGACACCTTCCGCGCCGCCGCGGTCGAACAGCTGCAAGTGTGGGGCGAGCGCAACAAGATCCCGGTGATCGCCCAGCACACCGGCGCCGACTCCGCTTCGGTGATCTTCGACGCCGTGCAGGCGGCCAAGGCCCGTGGCATCGACGTGTTGATCGCCGACACCGCCGGTCGCCTGCACACCAAAGACAACCTAATGGAAGAATTGAAGAAGGTGCGCCGGGTGATCGGCAAGCTCGACGCCGACGCGCCCCATGAAGTGCTGCTGGTCCTGGACGCCGGTACCGGCCAGAACGCCATCAACCAGGCCAAGCAGTTCAACCAGACCGTCGAACTGACCGGGCTGGCCCTGACCAAGCTCGACGGCACCGCCAAGGGCGGGGTGATTTTCGCCCTGGCCAAGCAGTTCGGCCTGCCCATTCGCTACATTGGCGTGGGCGAAGGCATCGACGACTTGCGCACCTTTGAAGCCGAGCCCTTTGTCCAGGCACTGTTTGCCGAACGGGAGCATTCATGATTCGTTTCGAGCAGGTCGGTAAACGCTATCCGAACGGTCACGTCGGCTTGCATGAGCTGAGCTTTCGGGTCCGTCGGGGCGAGTTTCTGTTTGTCACCGGCCATTCCGGCGCCGGTAAAAGCACCTTGCTGCGCCTGTTGCTGGCGATGGAGCGGCCTTCCACCGGCAAACTGCTGCTGGCCGGCCAGGACCTGAGCACCATCAGCAATGCCCAGATCCCCTACCTGCGACGGCAGATCGGCGTGGTGTTCCAGAATCACCAGTTGCTGTTCGACCGCACGGTGTTCAACAATGTGGCGTTGCCGTTGCAGATTCTGGGCCTGTCCAAGGCCGAGATCATCAAGCGTGTGGACTCGGCCCTGGAGCGCGTGGCCCTGTCGGACAAGACCGACCTGTACCCGGGCGACCTGTCCACCGGCCAGCAACAGCGCGTTGGCATCGCCCGTGCCATCGTCCATCGCCCGGCCTTGCTGCTGGCGGACGAGCCCACCGGTAACCTCGACCCGCGCCTGGCGGCGGAAATCATGGGCGTGTTCGAAGACATCAACCGCCTGGGCACCAGCGTGCTGATCGCCAGTCACGACCTGGCCCTGATCGCCCGCATGCGTCACCGCATGCTCACCTTGCAGCGCGGACGCCTGATTGGTGACGGGGAGGCTGGGGTATGAGTGCTACTCGCAGCCCGAAAGTGGCCGAACGCGTGGCCCCGAAGGCCTCCGATCCGCAGCCGCAGAAGAAAAAGCGCGACGATGACGACGGCCCGGATTTCGCCACGTTGCTGCGCGCCTGGATCGAAAGCCATCGCGCCAGCCTGCTGGACAGCCTGCGGCGCCTGGGCAAGCAGCCCATCGGCAGCTTCTTTACCTGCATGGTGATGGCGGTTGCCTTGAGCCTGCCCATGGGCCTGTCATTATTGCTGAACAATGTGGAGCGCCTGGGCGGCTCCTGGCAGCGCGCGGCGCAGATTTCCCTGTACCTGCAAATGGACGCCAGTCCTGCCGAAGGCCAGGCCTTGGGTGAGCAGATCAAGGCGATGCCGGGTGTGGCCGAAGCCGAGTACATCGGCCGCGAGCAGGCGCTGGAAGAGTTCCAGCAACAGTCCGGCCTGGGCGACGCGCTCAAGGAGCTGCCGGAGAACCCGCTGCCGGGCGTAGTGCTGGTGACGCCGAACGAGGTCGACAAGCCCGCCCTTGAAGCATTAAGACAAAGACTTTCCGAGTTGCCGAAGGTACAACAGGCGCAACTTGATCTAGTCTGGGTCGAGCGTCTTGCGGCGATCCTCAAGCTCGGCGACCGGTTTGTCTTCGGTCTGACGGTGCTGCTGGTTTCTGCATTACTTTTGGTGATAGGCAATACCATTCGTCTTCATATTGAAAATCGCCGCACCGAGATAGAAGTGATTAAACTCGTGGGCGGCACGGACAGTTATGTACGCAGGCCCTTCCTTTATATGGGGGCGCTGTATGGCTTCGGTGCGGGGATTCTGTCCTGGGGCGTATTGGCGTTTGGCCTGGACTGGCTGAACGATGCGGTAGTGGGGCTGGCCGGTTTGTACGGCAGTGATTTTGCGCTGGCCGGAGTGCCAGTCGCCGACGGTCTGTCGCTCTTGCTTGGCGCGGTGCTGTTGGGTTATATCGGTGCATGGATTGCGGTCGCACGCCACTTGCGTGAGCTTGCGCCAAAATAGTGTTTTTTTGCGCGTATTGACCTTTCGGTTTTTGTGGGAACTTGTCTTAGGGTTCCCGGTCAATTTTCGCAGTGCTGAACTGCACGAGTTATGTGAGTCGGAGGTTTTTTCGTATGACCACTTCTTTGCAACCTGCTTATGCTCTGGTCCCGGGTGCGAACCTGGAGGCCTATGTGCACACGGTGAACAGCATCCCCTTGCTGACGCCCGAGCAGGAGCGTGAACTGGCCGAGAGTCTCTATTATGAGCAGGATCTTGAGGCGGCTCGGCAGATGGTGCTCGCCCACCTGCGTTTTGTCGTACATATCGCCCGCAGCTATTCCGGCTACGGGCTGGCCCAGGCCGACCTGATCCAGGAAGGCAACGTCGGCCTGATGAAGGCGGTCAAGCGCTTCAACCCGGAAATGGGTGTGCGCCTGGTGTCGTTCGCCGTGCACTGGATCAAGGCGGAAATCCACGAGTTCATCCTGCGCAACTGGCGCATCGTGAAAGTCGCGACCACCAAGGCCCAGCGCAAGCTGTTCTTCAACCTGCGCAGCCAGAAGAAGCGTCTGGCCTGGCTGAACAACGAAGAAGTCCACCGCGTGGCTGAAAGCCTGGGCGTCGAACCCCGGGAAGTGCGCGAGATGGAAAGCCGCCTGACCGGCCATGACATGGCCTTCGACCCGGCCGCCGAAGCGGACGACGACAGCGCTTTCCAATCGCCGGCCAACTACCTGGAAGACCACCGGTATGACCCGGCGCGTCAACTGGAAGACGCCGACTGGAGCGACAACTCCAACACCAACCTGCACGAAGCCCTGGAAGTGCTGGACGAACGCAGCCGCGACATCCTCTACCAGCGCTGGCTGGCCGAGGAAAAAGCCACGCTGCACGACCTGGCGCAGAAGTACAACGTGTCGGCCGAGCGGATTCGCCAGCTCGAGAAGAGCGCGATGAACAAGCTCAAGGTGTCGATTGCTGCTTGATCTGCGATAGCAGCCATAAAAACGCCCCGATCAGCGATGATCGGGGCGTTTTTGTTTGTGTGGGCAAAACCCCTGATGTGATCGTTCCCACGCTCTGCGTGGGAACGCATCCTGTGACGCTCCGCGTCACGCTTTGGGACGCGGAGCGTCCCGTGCTGCATTCCCACGCGGAGCGTGGGGACGATCATAAAGCGGGTGGCTATTGCGCCCAAGGCACCCGCCGCGAATGATCGAGCTCCAGCAGGTAGCTGTCGCCCCCCAGCTGGCTCATCTGCTGGCGAATCCAGCCCGCCCGCCGTAGCACATAGGGGCTCGGTCGGCTGGCGCTCCATTTCCGCGGGTTGGGCAATACCGCTGCCAGCAGGCTGGCCTGTTGCCGGGACAAGGCATCGGCGCTGGTGTGGAAGTGATGGCGTGCTGCTGCTTCCGCCCCGAACACACCGTCATCCCACTCGACGCTGTTGAGGTACACCTCAAGGATTCGCTGCTTGGGCCAGAGCACTTCGATCAGCGCGGTGAACCAGGCCTCCAGACCTTTGCGCAGCCAGCTGCGGCCCGACCACAGGAACAGGTTCTTGGACACTTGCTGGCTGAGGGTGCTGGCGCCGCGAATCGAACCGCCACGCCCATTGTGAGCGAAGGCGGCCTGGATCGCGCTAATGTCGAAGCCCCAGTGCTCGGGGAATTTCTGATCTTCCCCCGCGATCACCGCCACCTTGAGGCTGTCGGAAATCCGCTCCCAAGGCTGCCAGGTGCGTTGCAGGTCGATCGGCTCACCGCCGAACCAGGATTCAACCTTACGCTCGATCATCAGCGCGGTGAACGGCGGTGGCACCACGCGAAACAGCAGCACCAGCACGACGCTGCCGACGGCGAACCAGAGCAGGGCTTTAAGGAATCGTCGAAACAATAAACGCAGCATAGAGATGGCTTGGCCGAACCCGTCGAGCGGGCCATTATACAGACCCTGTCCACCGAGTCTGACTGGAGTTCCCATGTTGCGTAGCTTTCTGATGCTGGCGGCTTTTTTCGGTTTCACGGGCGTGGCGCTGGGGGCATTTGCCGCCCATGGCCTGAAAAATCGCCTGAGCGCCGATTACCTGGCGATTTTCCACACCGGCGTCACCTACCAACTGGTGCACACCCTGGCGTTGCTGGGCGTTGCGCTGCTGGCCACGCACATTCCCGGTCGTATCGTCACCTGGGCCGGGATCTCCTTTGTCATCGGCATCCTGTTGTTCTCCGGCAGCCTGTATCTGTTGACCCTGACCGGCATCAGCAAGCTGGGCATCATCACCCCGTTGGGCGGCGTGGCGTTCCTGATCGGTTGGCTGTGCCTGGGGCTTGCCGCCTGGCGGCTGGGCTGACCGGGCAGTCCATTTCATGACGAATGGCTTGGGTCGCCCTGACTGATCGGGCTAGAATGCCAGCCCCTAAAAATGATGGCGGCATCCGGCATGCGCATTCAGTTGAACGGCGAACCCCTTGAACTGCCCGACGGTGAAACCGTTGCGGCCCTGCTGATCCGTCTGGAACTCGCTGGACGTCGCGTCGCGGTGGAGCTCAATCTGGATATCGTCCCGCGCAGCCAGCACGCCGAAACCACGTTGAACGACGGCGATTCGGTCGAAGTGGTCCACGCCATCGGTGGCGGCTAGTCGCCTCGGTTTCGCAGCATTTCGCAAGAACCTCACCCCAACAGAGGATTTCCCATGAGCATCGTTCGTAGCGACAAGCCCTTCGTCCTGGCCGGTCGTACCTACCAGTCGCGCTTGCTGGTAGGCACCGGCAAATACCGCGACATGGAAGAAACCCGCCTGGCCATCGAGGCCTCGGGCGCCGAGATCGTGACCGTCGCCGTGCGCCGGACCAACATCGGCCAGAACCCGGGCGAACCGAACCTGCTGGATATCCTGCCGCCGGATCGCTACACCATCCTGCCGAACACCGCCGGTTGCTTCGACGCCATCGAGGCCGTGCGCACCTGCCGCCTGGCCCGTGAACTGCTCGATGGCCACAACCTGGTGAAGCTGGAAGTGCTGGCGGACCAGAAAACCCTGTTCCCCAACGTGATCGAAACCCTCAAGGCCGCCGAAACCCTGGTCAAGGAAGGTTTCGACGTGATGGTCTACACCAGCGATGACCCGATCATTGCCCGTCAACTGGCGGAAATCGGCTGCATCGCGGTCATGCCGCTGGCCGGCCTGATCGGCACTGGCCTGGGGATCTGCAACCCGTACAACCTGCAGATCATCCTGGAAGAAGCCAAGATCCCGGTGTTGGTGGATGCCGGTGTCGGCACCGCCTCCGACGCCACTATCGCCATGGAGCTGGGTTGCGAAGCGGTGCTGATGAACTCGGCCATCGCCCACGCCCAGCAGCCAGTCCTGATGGCCGAAGCCATGAAGCACGCCATCGTCGCCGGTCGCCTGGCGTACCTGGCCGGCCGCATGCCGAAAAAACTCTACGCCAGCGCCTCCTCGCCGCTGGATGGTCTGATCAAGTAAGAGCCATTGATGACTGAATTGAACGACACGCCGGTCCTGCCGGAAGAAGGCGAAGAGCGCCAGCACCGCCGCATCAAGAGTTTCGTGATGCGCGCCGGGCGCATGACCGAAGGCCAGCAGCGCGGCCTGGAGCAGGGCGCGCCGCTGTTTGTCCTGCCCCTGGCCGATGCGCCGGTGGATTTTGACCAGGTGTTCGGCCGCTCGGCCCCGCGCTCGCTGGAAATCGGCTTCGGCATGGGCCACTCGTTGCTGGAAATGGCCGCCGCTTCGCCGGAGCAGGATTTCATCGGGGTGGAAGTCCACCGTCCCGGCGTCGGTGCGCTGCTCAACGGCGTGTTGACCCAAGGGCTGACCAACCTGCGGGTCTATGATTGCGACGCCATCGAAGTGCTCAACCGCTGCGTGTCCGACAACAGTCTCGACCGGCTGATGCTGTTCTTCCCGGATCCTTGGCACAAAAGCCGGCACCACAAGCGCCGTATCGTCCAGGCGTCGTTCGCTGAACTGGTGCGCAGCAAGTTGAAGGTCGGCGGTGTGCTGCACATGGCCACCGACTGGGAGCCCTACGCCGAGTACATGCTGGAAGTGATGAACGTCGCCCCGGGTTATCGCAACCTGGCCGAAGACGGCAAGTGCGTGCCCCGTCCGGCCGAACGGCCGATCACCAAGTTCGAGCGCCGTGGCGAACGGCTTGGGCATGGGGTTTGGGATTTGAAGTTCGAGAAGGTGGCGTAAGCATCAGGCGGTAAAAACTGTGGGAGCGAGCTTGCTCCCACATTTGTTTTGTGTGATGGTCGAAATCAGCGCCGATCCGCCACCACGCCAATCAACACCAGCACCACCAACAACACCGGCGCCAGGCTGTAGTTGTTGAACTGGCTCAAGCCCCTGACGATCCATGGCGTGGCATAGATCAGCGCGGCACCGCTGCCGATCATGCACAGCAGGGCGATCAAGGGGACGCGCAAGGCGCCGGCGATGCTGCCCAGGCGTTGGTCGACCCAGCCCTTGATGTCGGCACCAAACAGCACCAGCAGGCAGCCTACCAATGCCAGGGAGATTTCCGACAGGTTGCTGCGGCTCCAGCGGGACACGGTGGCCAGCAGGTCGAGTACCAGATCCATTCGATTTCCTTGTGTTGATCAGCTCAGAAATGTCTGCAGCAAGTCATTGAGAAACAGCTGTCCGCGCTCGGTGGCCGCCAGACGTGTCGGTTCGACCTGCAACAACCCGCTTTGTTCGGCCTCGCGCCGGCCTTCGGCCAGGCTTTGCAGGGGCAACCCGGTGCGTTCCGGGTACAGCCGCGCGTCCACGCCTGCGGTCAGGCGCAGGGCGTTCATCAGGAACTCGAACGGCAGTTCTTCATTGGCCAGGGTTTTCTCGCCAGCCTGGAAGCTTTTGGCCGGATTGAGATAGTCCTTGGGCAGTCGGGTCTTCCAGGTGCGCACGATGCGCCCGTCCGGATAGCTGAGCTTGCCGTGGGCGCCGGCGCCGATGCCGATGAAGTCGCCGAAGCTCCAGTAGTTGAGGTTATGCCGCGCCGCCCGACCGGGCTGGGCGTAGGCCGAGACTTCGTATTGGACGTAGCCGTGTTCGGCCAGCAAGGCCTGCCCGGCTTCCTGGATATCCCACAGCGTGTCGTCTTCGGGCAGGGTCGGCGGCTGATTCCAGAACACCGTGTTCGGTTCCAGCGTCAACTGGTACCAGGACACGTGGGTCGGCTTCAAGGCAATGGCCTGGCGCAGGTCGCTCAAGGCGTCGTCGAGGGACTGGTCGGGCAGCCCGTGCATCAGGTCCAGGTTGAAGTTGTCGAACCCGGCCTGGCGGGCCATGCCGGCGGCGCGTACCGCTTCGTCACCGTTATGGATGCGCCCCAGGGCTTCGAGCTTGGCCTGCTGGAAACTCTGGATGCCGATGGACAGGCGGTTGATGCCCAAGGCCCGGTAAGCGACGAATTTTTCTTGCTCGAATGTGCCGGGGTTGGCTTCCAGGGTGATTTCGATGTCCTGGGCGAACGGTATCCGCGCCTCGACCCCCTCGAGCAATCGGCCCAGGGCCTGGGCGCTGAACAGGCTCGGGGTGCCGCCCCCGAAAAAGATCGAGCTCAGCGGGCGACCATGGGCCGCGTGCAGATCCTGGTCGAGATCGGCCAGCAAAGCATCGACGTATTCCTCCTCCGGCAGCTGCGGGCTGGCGGTGTGGGAGTTGAAGTCGCAATACGGGCATTTGCGCACGCACCACGGGATGTGGACGTACAACGCCAGGGGCGGCAACACCGGCAGTGGCGCCCGGGGCGTTTGTACACCGCCATGGATCAGCGGTGCGGGAGCGTCATCGATCATTGCAGGCCCAGGCGTTGACGCAGCAGGGCCATGGCGCGGGCGCGGTGGCTCAGTTGGTTCTTTTCCACCGGCCCCAGCTCGGCGCTGGAGCAATCGCGCTCCGGTACCCAGAATAACGGATCGTAGCCAAAACCGTGCTCGCCGCTGGCTTGGGTGAGAATGCGCCCGTGCCACAGGCCTTCGCAGAGGATCGGCAGCGGATCGTCGGCGTGGCGTACCAGGGCCAGCACACAGACGAACTGCGCGCCGCGCTCGGCTTCGGGCACGTCCTTGAGGGCGTCGAGCAGCTTGGCGTTGTTCGCCGCGTCACCTTTGCCGTCAGCGTAACGGGCCGAATAAATGCCTGGTGCACCGCCCAAGAAGTCCACGGCCAACCCGGAATCGTCGGCCAGCGCCGGCAGGCCCGAAATACGCGCGGCATTGCGGGCCTTGAGGATGGCGTTCTCGACGAACGACAGGCCGGTCTCTTCCGGCTCCACCTGGCTGAACTCGCCAATCGAGCGCAACTGCACCGACCCGCCGAGCATGGCCTGCAGTTCCTTGAGTTTGCCGGCGTTGTGGCTGGCCAGTACGAGTTGGGTGAGGTTCATCATTGGCCCGGGAACAGTTCCTGGTTGAAGTTGAGGGTGTTGATCTTGTCGCCGGTTTTCACCTTGATCTCGAAGGTGCGGGTTTCCTGTTGGTCCACTGGATACTGGGCAATGTAATAGATCGCGCCTTGTTCGGTGACCTGGCGGAAGGGGAGGGGGACTGCCTTGCTGGTCAGGTCCTTTACCGTGCCGCTGACGTCGGCGATCAATGGCTTGCCGTTTTTGATCACCGAGACATTGATCACACCTTGGTTCTTGCTGCGAATCAGCTCGGCAGCCTTGGCGATGTCCGGCGTCAGGAAGGTGGAATTGAAGGTGTTGTAGTGCACGGTGATATCACCGAACACTTCCTTGCGCTCGCCCTTGATGACGTCGGCGGCCATGGCGCCGACGCTCAGGCAAGCGGTGATGAGAAACAATGCTAGACGTTTCATGTCGTGCTCCTGGTGAGGCCGGGGCTTACACCGCGACCTGGTAATCGGCAAGGCCTGGGCTGCTGACCCGATAGATGCCTATTTCACCTAACAGATTAGGCCATAGCTTGCTGGCCCACCCGTGGCGGTGCTGCTGGTCCACGGCCAGGCGATCGATGACCTTGGCTTCACGTTCGCGGCACAGCGCCTCGAAATCCTTGAAGGTACAGAAGTGGATGTTCGGCGTGTTGTACCAGGTGTAGGGCAGGAAATCCGACACCGGCATGCGCCCCTTGCTCGCCAGGTACCAGCGGCAGCGCCAGTGACCGAAGTTGGGGAAGGTGATGATGCACTGGCGCCCGACCCGCAGCATTTCGTCGAGGATCTTGTCCGGGTAGTGCACCGCTTGCAGGGCTTGGGTCATGACCACGATGTCGAAGCTGTTGCTGGCGAAGTTGCCCAGGCCCTTGTCCAGGTCCTGCTCGATGACGTTGATGCCCTTGGCGACACACTCGGCAATGTTGTCCGGGTCGTTTTCCAGGCCGTAGCCGGTGACCTGCTTGTTGTCCCGCAGCCAGGTCAGCAGTTCGCCGTTGCCGCAGCCCAGGTCGAGCACGCGGCTGCCGGCGGGAATCCATTCCTGGATGATGTCCAGATCGGCTCTCATGGCGTCCTCACAGCGTTATACGGTTCATATAGTTGCCGAACGCCTGCAGGTAGCGCGGGATCGGGATCAAAAAGGCGTCGTGGCCCTGGGGCGCATCGATTTCCAGGTAGCAGACGTCCTTGCGCGCGGCCATCAGCGCGTCCACCAGCTCCCGCGAGCGCGCCGGGGAGAAGCGCCAGTCGGTGGTGAACGACATCACGCAGAACTTGGCGGTGGCCTTGGCGAAGGTTTTCGCCAGGTCATCGTCGAAGTTCGCCGCCGGGTCGAAGTAGTCCAGGGCCTTGGTCATCAACAGGTAGGTGTTGGCATCGAAACGCCCGGAAAACTCCTCGCCCTGGTAACGCAGGTAGCTTTCGACCTGGAACTCGACGCTGTGGAAGTCGTAGTTGAGCTTTTCGCTCTTGAGGCCGCGGCCGAATTTCTCGCCCATGGAGTCGTCGGACAGGTAGGTGATGTGCCCGACCATCCGCGCCAGCATCAGCCCGCGCTTGGGGATCACGCCGTGTTCCTGGAACGAACCGCCGTGGAATTCGGGGTCGGTGAGGATCGCCTGGCGCGCCACTTCGTTGAAGGCGATGTTTTGCGCCGACAGCTTGGGGGCCGAGGCGATTGCCAGGCAGTGGCGCACGCGGTCCGGGTAGGTGATGGTCCATTGCAGGGCCTGCATGCCCCCCAGGCTGCCGCCGATCACCGCGGCCCACTGGCCGATGCCGAGGCGGTCGGCCAGGCGGGCCTGGCTGTGGACCCAGTCTTCCACGGTCAGCACCGGGAAATCGGCGCCGAAGGGCTTGCCGGTGTCCGGGTTGAGGCTGCTGGGGCCGGTGGAACCGTTGCAGCCGCCCAGGTTGTTCAGGCTGACCACGAAGAACTTGCTGGTGTCGATGGGCTTGCCCGGGCCGATGCAACTGTCCCACCAGCCGGGCTTGCGGTCGTCGATGCTGTGGTAGCCGGCGGCATGGTGATGGCCCGACAAGGCGTGGCAAATCAGCACGGCGTTGCTCGCCGTGGCATTGAGGGTGCCGTAGGTTTCGTAGATCAGGTCATAGGCTGGCAACGAACGGCCGCAGGCCAGGGCCAGGGGCTCGCTGAAATGCGCCGTTTGCGGCGTCACCAGACCAACGGAATCGGGGGGAAAGGCAGTTGGCATCGACCCTGCTCGCGTTGAAATGAGGCGTAAGTCTAAAGACCGCTGTGGCAGGCGGCAAGCAACGGGCGGCGCTGATTGTCCGGTGAACGTAGACCCTGTGGGAGCAAGGCTTGCCCGCGATAGGAACGATGCGGTCTTTTGGGGACCGAGGTGCCTGTTTCGCGAGCAAGTTTTGCTCCCACAGAGAGGTGCTGACTGATCAGGCCGGTATTGGGTCAGATCAGCAGCCGCAGGATTTCCGGCATCAGGGTCATCGCCGCCAGGTTGTTGATCACCAGCATGTCGATCAGCTTGAGCACCATGAACGCCAGGATTGGCGAGATATCCAGGCCACCCAGGTTCGGCACGATGCGGCGGAACGGCGCCAGGGCCGGCTCGCAGATCTGGTTCACCAGTTCGGCCCCCGGGTTATGGCTGCCCGGCGCGACCCACGACAGGATCACGCTGATGATCATGGCGAAGAAGAAAATCTTCAGGAACAGCGCGGTCACGCCAATGATCGACCAGATCAGCAATTGCAGCGGGTTGCCGGTGGTGCCGTAGGTCAGCAGCAGGGTCAGGGCCATCAGCGCCATTTGCACGAGGATCGCCAGGACCAGCGACGACATGTCCAGGCCGAACAGGCTCGGGATGATCCGGCGCAGCGGCTTGAGCAGCGGCTGGGTGGCCTTGACGATGAACTGGCACAGCGGGTTGTAGAAGTTGGCGCGCACCAGTTGCAGCACGAAACGCAGCAGCACGATCAGCAAGTACAGGCTGCCAAGGGTTTGCAGCACGTAGACCGCTGCGGTGTTCAATCCAATCATGAATGGCTCCTTATTGGCCCAGTTGTTCGGCCATTTCGGCCGAGCGGTGCGCGGCGGCGCCGAGTGCTTTTTCCACCAGGGCTTCGAAGCCCCCGGCCTGGAACGATTTGATGGCCGCTTCGGTGGTGCCGGCCGGCGAGGTCACGCGACGACGCAGCTCGGCCGCATCGACGTCGCTCGACACCGCCATGTGCGCGGCACCGAGTGCGGTCTGCAAGGTCAACTGGGCAGCGGTTTCCCGGGTCAGGCCAAGCTTTTCGCCTGCGGCGGTCATGGCTTCGATCAGCAGGAAGAAGTACGCCGGGCCCGAGCCGGAGACGGCGGTGACCGCATCCAGTTGCTGTTCGGTGTCCAGCCACAGGGCCAGGCCGACGGCCGACAGCAGCGTTTCGGCCTGCTGGCGTTGCTCGGCGGTCACGCGTGGCGTGGCGAACAGGCCGCTGACGCCCTGGCGCAACAGCGCCGGCGTGTTGGGCATGCAGCGTACGATCGGCTGCTCGCCGAGCCAGTTGTTCATGCTGGCGCAGGTGATGCCGGCGGCAATCGACACCACCAGTTGATGGGGCTTGAGGCTGGGGCGAAGGGCTTCACAGACGGTTTTCATCGCTTGCGGCTTGACCGCCAGCACGATGACGTCGACACCGTCGATGGCCTGGGCATTGTCGGCGAAGGTTTCGATGCCGTGCTCGGCACTCACTCGGGTGCGGGTCTCTTCACCCGGATCGCTGGCGCGGATCAGCGAAGCGTCCAGGCCCTTGGCCCGCAGGCCGCCGATCAGGCTGGCGGCCATGTTGCCGGCGCCGATGAAGGCAATACGCGTGTTGCTCATGACAGGTCCTTATAAAGAGATGAGTCGGTCATGGTTCAGGATTGACCGTAGTCGCGGGCACCAAACAGGGCAGTACCGATGCGCACCCAGGTGGCGCCTTGGGCAATGGCCGACTCGAGGTCGTGGCTCATGCCCATGGAAAGTGTGTCCAGCGGCAGTGCCAGGCTGGCTTGCAGGCGTTGAACGGCGGCGAAGGCTGCATCCTGGGCGGCACGTTCCTCGGTGGGTTCGGGAATCGCCATCAGCCCGCGCAGCTTCAGGCGCGGCAAAGCGCTGATGGCGCTGGCCAGGGCGGGCAGGTCCGCCGGGGTGCAGCCGGATTTGCTGGCTTCACCGCTGACGTTGACCTGGATACAAATGTTCAGCGGTGGCAACTCGGCCGGGCGCTGCTCGGACAGGCGCTGTGCAATTTTCAAACGATCCACGGAATGCACCCAATCGAAGTGTTCGGCGATAGCGCGCGTCTTGTTCGATTGAATGGGGCCGATGAAGTGCCAGATCAAGGGCAGGTCGGACAATTCGGCCTGTTTGCCCAGGGCCTCTTGCAGGTAATTCTCGCCAAAGTCCCGCAGGCCGGCGGCATAGGCCTCACGCAGGGCCTGGGCAGGCTTGGTCTTGCTCACGGCCAGCAGTTGGACACTGCCTTCGGCACGTTGGGCGGTCTGCTCCGCCGTACGGATACGCGAACTAACCTGAGCAATGTTGTCTGCTATCGTGGACATAAAGGAAGCGCCAGCGGTGAGGTTCGCGGCATTCTACTGGAATTGAGGAGCGCTATGGATATCACTGAACTGCTGGCGTTCAGCGCCAAACAGGGGGCGTCGGACCTGCACCTGTCCGCCGGGCTGCCGCCGATGATCCGCGTGGATGGCGATGTGCGGCGGATCAACCTGCCGGCGCTGGACCACAAGCAGGTCCATGAACTGATCTACGACATCATGAACGACCGGCAACGGGTGGATTACGAAAAGTTTCTGGAGACTGACTTTTCCTTCGACGTGCCGGGCGTCGCGCGATTCCGGGTCAACGCCTTCAATCAGAATCGCGGCGCGGGGGCGGTGTTCCGCACCATTCCGTCGAAAGTGCTGACCATGGAAGACCTGGGGATGGGCGAGGTGTTTCGCAAGGTGACCGAATCGCCGCGGGGGCTGGTGCTGGTGACCGGGCCGACCGGTTCGGGCAAGTCCACCACCCTGGCGGCGATGATCGACTACCTCAACAGCCATAAGCACCATCACATCCTCACCATCGAAGACCCTATCGAATTCGTTCACGAACCGCGCAAATGCCTGATCAACCAGCGTGAGGTGCACCGCGACACCCAAAGTTTCTCCACGGCCCTGCGTTCAGCCCTGCGGGAGGATCCGGACGTGATCCTGGTGGGCGAGATGCGCGACCTGGAAACCATCCGCCTGGCGCTGACCGCCGCCGAAACCGGGCACCTGGTGTTCGGCACCTTGCACACCACCTCGGCGGCCAAGACCATCGACCGGGTGGTGGACGTGTTTCCCGGTGACGAGAAATCCATGGTTCGCTCGATGTTGTCGGAGTCGTTGCAGGCGGTGATTTCCCAGACGTTGATCAAGAAGATCGGCGGCGGCCGGATCGCGGCGCATGAAATCATGCTGGGGACCTCGGCCATCCGGAACCTGATCCGCGAAGACAAAATCGCGCAGATGTACTCATCGATCCAGACCGGCGGTTCGCTGGGGATGCAGACGCTGGATATGTGTTTGAAGGACTTGGTGAACAAGGGCCTGATCAGCCGCGAACATGCGCGGGAGAAGGCGCGGACGCCGGATAACTTCTAGAGGGGCAAGCGGTGTGATCTGTGGCGAGGGGATTTATCCCCGCTGGGGCGCGAAGCGCCCCCCAACAATATAAGGCTTTCACCTTTATTTCAGGCTGGCCATTTGGGGCTGCTTCGCAGCCCAGCGGGGATAAATCCCCTCGCCACAAGGGGGCTAGCAGGCTCTCCTGATCAGCGCTGAACCACGCGCAGCGCACCAGGTTCTTTCGGCAGTACCCGCTTGGCCACTACGTAGTGGGTGTCCCAGTACGGCTTGTTCAAGGTGTCGATGGTCACCGACTTGCCGCGGCGTGGGGCGTGGATGAAGCGGTCGTTGCCCAGGTAGATGGCCACGTGGTTGACCCGACGGCTCTTGAGCTTGAAGAAGATCAGGTCGCCGGGCTTGAGATCCTTGCGCTCGACTTTCTCGCCATGACCGGCGGCCATGGCATTGGACGTGCGTGGCAGGTCGAACGTGGCGTCGTTGAAAGCGTATTTCACCAATCCGCTGCAATCGAAGCCTTTACTTGGGCTGCTGCCGCCCCAACGATAAGGTGTGCCGAGTACATTCACGGCGCGGCTCAGCACGTTGCTGCTCGCTTTGGTCGCCATGGGCGGCACCAGCTTGCTGTGGGCCGTGCTCACGCGCTGGACGCTTGGCTTGTTCTTGCTCGAAGGAGCAGAAACATGGGATTTCGGGGTGTAGCCGTTGACGTTGGGAAGACGTTGCTCACGATTGGTGGCGTGGGCGGCCAGTGGCAATAATAGGCAAATGGTTAGCCATGTCTTGAAAAATGGACGCATTAGGCAAGGCTCTTAAAGGTTAGCGCGCAACTTTATAACAGCTTTTTTCTCGTTCCTGAGGCCGTTTGTCGATTCGGAAGTCGCTACGAACCCCGCATAAATGCGACAAATTGACCCGATTTTTCGACAGAACCCCGACACCACGGGGGTTTGCTTGGTTCAAGTCGCTCAGGACCGCTTGTCGGCGAGACATAAAAAAGTCACAAAAAGTCCGAACAAATTTTTCTATCGAGGCAAAAGAGGCCATTCATGAACAGCTATCAGCAGGACGCCATCCACGATACCCACAGCAAAGTCATCGGGTATCTGCTGTGGATTTTCGGTTTTACCGGCGCCCACCGTTTCTATTACGGCAAGCCGGTCACGGGCACGATCTGGTTCTTCACCTTCGGCCTGCTGGGCATCGGTTGGCTGATCGACCTGTTCTTGATCCCCGCCATGGATCGCGAGGCGGACCTGCGTTTCACCCCTGGGCCAATCGAGTACAGCGTGGCGTGGATTCTGCTGACGTTTCTCGGGGTGCTGGGCGTACACCGGATGTATCAGGGCAAGTGGATCAGCGGGATTATTTACCTGCTGACCGGCGGGGTGTTTTTCCTCGGGGTGCTGTATGACTTCTGGACATTGAACGATCAGGTGTCGATTCGTAATGCGCAGAAGCGGGGGGCTTTTCAGTAAGACCGAGTCGCCTGATCGCGAGCAAGCTCGCTCCCACATGGATCGAGGTGTTCACACATCATGTGTTCACCGAAGATCCCTTGTGGGAGCGAGCTTGCTCGCGATAGGAACGGCGCCGTGTCAGGCCTGGTGAGTGATCCGCCCATCCATCAGGGTATAGCGCACCACCCCCGGCAGGCTGTGGCCGAGGAACGGGCAGTTGTCGCCCTTGGAGCGCCAGGCTTCGCCGGCCACGGTGGACGCGGCTGGGTCGAACAGCACCAGGTCCGCCGCGGCGCCCACCGCCAGTTTCCCCGCCGGCAATTGCAGCGCCTGGGCCGGGCCGGCGCTCAGGCGGGCCAGCAAGGTCGGCAGGTCCAGCAAGCCGTCCTCCACCAGCGTCAGGGCCAGCGGCAGCAGCAGTTCGACGCTGCTGATACCCGGCTCGGTGGCGCCGAACGGGGCCAGCTTGGCATCGCGCTCATGGGGTTGGTGGTGGCTGGAGATGGCCGAGATCACCCCGGACTTCACCGCCTCGCGCAGGCCATCGCGGTCGGCGCGGGTGCGCAGCGGCGGCTGGACGTGGTAGACGCTGTTGAAGTCGATCAGCGCCTCGTCGGTCAGGATTAGCTGGTACAGCGCTACATCGGCGGTCACCGGCAAGCCGCGGGCCTGGGCCTGGGCGATCAACGCCGCGCCGCGGGCGCTGGTCAGCTGGCTGAAATGGGCGCGCACGCCGCTTTGTTCCACCAACAGCAGGTCCCGGGCCAGGGCCACGGTCTCGGCGGTTTCCGGGATGCCCGGCAGGCCGAGGAAGCTGGCGGTCGGGCCTTCGTGGGCCAGGCCACCTTCGGCCAGGTCGTGATCCTGGGAGTTGAAAATCACCGTCAGGCCGAAGGTCGCCGCGTATTCCAGGGCGCGGCACAGGGTACGGGTGTTGCGGAAGCTGTTCAGGCCGTTGCCGAACGCCACGCAACCGGCGTCCCGCAGGGCGATGAGTTCGGCCAGTTGCTCGCCGTCGAGGCCTTTGCTCAGTGCGCCGATCGGGAAGACCTTGGTGTTGCCGGCTTCGCGGGCGCGGTCGAGGATCAGTTCGGCCACGGCCGAGGTGTCCAGCACCGGTTTGGTCTGCGGCGGGCAGCACAGGCTGGTCACGCCACCGGCCGCGGCGGCCCGGGTTTCGCTGACGATGCTGCCTTTGCGGCTGTAGCCCGGTTCGCGCAGGGCGACGTTCAGGTCCACCAGGCCGGGCGCGGCCACCAGGCCCTGGGCGTCGAGGATGTCGACCGCGACAAAGCCCGTCGGCGCCGCGCCAAGGGCGACGATCTTGCAGGCATCGATATGAATGTCAGTCACTTGATCCAGGCCGCTGGCCGGATCGATCACGCGTGCGCCGAGAATGCTGAGCTTCACTGGGCGTTCTCCTGGTCGAATTGGCGCTGGGCCGTTTGCCCGCTCATGGCCATGGACAGCACGGCCATGCGGATGGCGATGCCGTAGGTCACCTGGTTGAGAATCACCGAGTGCGGGCCGTCGGCCACCGCCGACTCGATCTCCACGCCGCGGTTGATCGGCCCCGGGTGCATGACGATGGCATCCGGCTTGGCTCCGGCCAGGCGGACGGTGGTCAGGCCGAACAGGCGGTAGAACTCGCCTTCGCTGGGCAGCAGGCCGCCGGTCATGCGCTCGCGTTGCAGGCGCAGCATGATCACCACGTCCACGTCCTTGAGGCCTTCGGTCATGTCGGTGTAGACCTTCACGCCGTATTGCTCGACGCCGATGGGCAGCAGGGTTTTCGGCGCGATCACGCGGATGTCCGGGCAACCGAGGGTCTTGAGGGCCAGCATGTTCGAGCGGGCGACCCGCGAGTGCAGGATGTCGCCGACGATGGCCACCGACAGGTTCTCGAAGCTGCCCTTGTGCCGACGGATGGTCAGCATGTCGAGCATGCCCTGGGTCGGGTGGGCGTGACGGCCGTCGCCGCCATTGATGATCGCCACTTGCGGACACACGTGTTCGGCGATGAAGTGCGCGGCGCCGGAGTCGCCGTGGCGCACGACGAACATGTCGGCGGCCATGGCTTCGAGGTTGCGCAAGGTGTCGAGCAGGGTTTCGCCCTTGCTCGCCGAGGACGTGGACACGTTCAAGGTGATCACGTCCGCCGACAGGCGCTGGGCCGCCAGTTCGAAGGTGGTGCGGGTGCGGGTGGAGTTTTCGAAGAACACGTTGCACACGGTCTTGCCGCGCAGCAACGGGACTTTCTTCACCGCCCGGGCACCGACTTCGAGGAACGAGTCGGCGGTGTCGAGGATTTCCGTCAACAGCTCGCGGCGCAGGCCGTCGAGGGACAGGAAGTGCCGCAGCTGGCCCTGATCGTTGAGCTGCAGCGGGCGCTTGGTTTCGAGAGGCGTCATCGCGATGGACTCTTACAAGGGCAGTTAAAGGGCAAGGTCTTGCAGTTCGAGTTGCAGCGGCGACGGCCCGGAGAGCTTGACCCGCTCATGGGCGGCCAGCGTCAGCGTCGCGCCGACCACGTTCGGCCGGATCGGCAGCTCGGCGGCGTCCAGGTCCAGCAGGCACACCAGCGTCACGCTGGCCGGGCGACCGTAGTCGAACAGTTCGTTCATGGCGGCGCGGATGGTCCGGCCGCTCATCAGTACGTCGTCGATCAGCACCAGGTGCTGGCCTTCGATCTCGAACGGCAGCGCCGAGGGGCGTACTTGCGGGTGCAGGCCGTTCTGGCTGAAGTCGTCGCGGTAGAAGGACACATCCAGGGTGCCCAGCGGCGATTGGCTGCCCAGTGCTTCGAGCAAGGCCTGGGCGACCCAGACGCCACCGGTGCGAATGCCGATGTAGCGCGGTTCGCTGATGCCGCGGTGTTCCAGGTGTGCCGTGAGACGAATCGCCATCTGGCTGATCAGTTCGGCAGGATTGGGCAGGCTCATGCTGGCTCCTTCAGGTTCCCGGGCCGGTGGTGAGTGGCGCGGCTTATCGCTAAAAGAAAGCGCCTTGGCGGCGCTTTGTAAAAAATCAGGTTTCGAACAGGGCGGCGTTGGCATCGAGCCAGCCTTGCAGCAGCAGGGCGGCGGCGATGGCGTCCACCGGATTGTCGCGGTAACTGCCTTTCTGCCCGCCGCGCACCAGGCGCTCGCCCTTGGCCTCGAAGGTGGTCAGGCGCTCGTCATGGGTATAGAAGGGCAGGTTGTAGCGGCCATTGAGCCGGCGGGCGAACTTTTCGGCGCGCAGGCACATGTCGCTGGGCGTGCCGTCCATGTTCAGCGGCAGGCCGACCACCACGGCATCGGGTTTCCACTCCTTGATCAGCGCTTCGACCTGGTTCCAGTCCGGAACACCGTTCTGCGCCTTCAAGGTGCACAACTCGCGGGCCTGGCCGGTAATGACCTGGCCGACCGCTACGCCGATCTGTTTGGTGCCGTAATCGAAGCCCAGCAGCAAGCGCAGGGCCATCAGGCGTGTCCTGCCTGGCTGGTGAGCAGGCTGAGGTTGACCCCCAACCGGCTGGCCGCCGCTTCCAGGCGCAGTTCGCTGCTGGTATTGAACAGGATGTCGGCGTCGAACGGGCAGGTCAGCCAGGCGTTGTCGGCCAGCTCGGCTTCCAGTTGCCCGGGTTCCCAACCGGCATAGCCGAGGGCGATCAGGCTTTTCTGCGGGCCGACGCCGTCGGCGATGGCGAACAGTACGTCCTGGGAGGTGGACAGCGACAAGCCGTCCAGGTCCACCGTGGCCTGGTATTTGGGGCCCGACGGATGGAGCACGAAGCCGCGGTCGGTCTGCACCGGGCCGCCGACGAAAATCGGCACGTGCTGGCACAAGAGTGGCGGTTCGACCTCGGGTCGCAGTTGCTCAAGAATGTCCGCCAGGCTCAGCTCTTGCGGGCGATTGATCACCAGCCCCATGGCCCCATTGGCCGTGTGCTCGACGATGTAGGTCAAGGTATGGGCAAAATTCGGATCGGCCATGTGCGGCATGGCAATCAGGAAGTGATGCTTGAGGTAGGTGGGGCTGACGTTTTTCATAGGCGCTAGTGTGGCGGCGCAGGGGCGAACTGACAAGCTGGGGATGTGCAGGAAATGCCCCGATCTGGCTGGCGACACCGATCAAATGTGGGAGCGGGCTTGCTCGCGAAGGGGCCCGTGCAACCGACAGATCTCTTGCGGCAGGACCGCCGTCTTCGCGGGCAAGCCCGCTCCCACAAGGGATCTGCGGCGGGCGCCGAGGTTATGTCCGGCACAAACCAGTGATCAATTGCTGGACAGCCGGTCGCCGCGGGCGAATTTCCAGGTGCGGATGATTTCCAGCCGGTCGATGTCCGACAAATCCCCGGTAAACGGCGCGAACGGCGCAGCCAGGCGCACGATCCGCTGGGCGGCCTGGTCCAGCAGCGGCTGGCCGGAGGATTCGAGCACCAGCACTTCATACAGCGAGCCGTCACGATTGATCGAGACCATCAGCCGCAGGTTGCCGTAGATCTGTTTGCGCCGCGCTTCGTCAGGGTAGTTGAGGTTGCCGATGCGCTCGACCTTCTTGCGCCACTCGTCCTTGTACCAGGCACCCTTGTCGCGCATGGTCGAAGCGGCGCTCAGGCGGTGGATGCGCGGGCGCTTGGCGTAGAGCTGTTGCTCCTGGGCCAGTTCGGCTTCCAGGCTGGCGATGTCGCTGGACAGCTGGGAGCTGTCGAAGGTGGGCGCGGGGGCCTGGGGCTTGGGATCAGGCTTGACCTCTTCCTTGGCCGGGGCTTTCTTCGGCTTCGGCGCCACGGTGGTCACGGCCGCCTTGGGCGCCGCTTCCTGCACTTCGGGCTTGGCCGCTGGCGGCGGGGTGACTTTCTGCACCGTGTTGTCCTGGAAGGGCGCGATCTCGGTGGTCTTGGGGATCGCCTTCTTTTCCAGGGTGCCGCTGCCTTGCTGGTTTTCCTGGGCGAGGAAGTCGGCCTTCTTGGGCTTGGTCTCGCTCTTGAAGGTGGCCAGGGTGATTTCCAGGGTCTGGCTGATCTGTTTCGGCTCGACCGTGGCAAACCCGACGCCCAGCAGCAAGGCCAGGTGGATCAGCGCCGCCAGGAACAGGGTAAAACCGAGGCGATCAGCCGGGCGCACGCCACGATGGGCGAGCTCTTGGGGCAGATCGGACGGGAGTGTCATGACAAGGAAACCAACATCGCGTTTTTTTCAGGCCGGGCATGATAACGCAATGTGGGTTTCCTTCAGCAGATCTGGATCAACGAGCCTTGAGCTTCTGATCGATGGCATCCATCAACAGGCCGCCGATGTCGGTGCCAAAGGCGTTATCGATCTCGCGGATGCAGGTCGGGCTGGTGACGTTGATTTCCGTCAGGTGCTCGCCGATCACGTCCAGGCCCACGAACAACAGGCCTTTTTCCCGCAGGGTCGGGCCGACCTGGGCAGCGATCCAGCGGTCCTTCTCGGTCAACGGTCGTGCCTCGCCACGGCCGCCGGCTGCCAGGTTGCCCCGGGTTTCACCGGCCGCCGGGATACGCGCCAGGCAATAATCCACCGGCTCGCCGTCGATCATCAGGATGCGTTTGTCGCCATCGACGATGGCCGGCAGGTAGCCCTGGATCATGATCTGCTGTTTGCCGTGCAGCGTCAGGGTTTCCAGGATCACCGACAGGTTCGGGTGGCCGGCGGTGTGCCGGAAGATCGAGGAACCGCCCATGCCGTCCAGGGGCTTGAGGATCACGTCGCCGTGATGGTCGGCAAATTCGCGCAACACGTCCGGGCGACGGCTGACGATGGTCGGCGGCGTGCACTGCGGGAACAGCGTGGCAAACAGCTTTTCGTTGCAGTCGCGCAGGCTCTGGGGCTTGTTGACCACCAGCACGCCGGCGTTTTCCGCTTGTTCCAGCAGGTAGGTGGAGTACACGAACTCCATGTCGAACGGCGGATCCTTGCGCATCAGGATCACGTCCAGGTCGCTGAGCAGTGCATCGCGCTCGTCGCCCAGCTCGAACCACTTCTCGGGGTTGGCGAAGACGTTCAGCGGCTTCATCCGCGCCCGTGCCTGGCCTTCGGCCTGGTAGAGGTCGCGCTGCTCCATGTAGAACAGCTCCCAGCCGCGCTTCTGAGCGGCCAGCAGCATGGCCAGCGAGCTATCCTTTTTATAGGAAATGCTGGCGATAGGGTCCATGACAATGCCGACGCGTACGCTCATGGCTTGGTTCCTCGAAATGTGATGGGCACATAATGGCGTGAAAAAGTGGCGTCAGAGTGGCGCCCGGAAGATTGGCGGTCAAGGAAAAACCACCGCGCCGAGCGGCCGATAGATCGGCGATGGAGACTGTGCTAAAAAGGCTGCCATGTGACGTGCGGGCCTTGAACATCAAGGGTTTGCGCTGTCGATCACACTTACGCGTTAAAAACCGGTTCGCAGTGGCAATGGCAGAGCATCTCACGCAGCAGCAACCCAGTGCCTTGAAGGTCATGGTCATCGACGACTCGAAGACCATCCGCCGCACCGCCGAAACCTTGCTGCGCAACGTGGGCTGCGAGGTGATCACGGCGATCGACGGCTTCGATGCCCTGGCCAAGATCGCCGACCATCATCCGGGCATCATCTTCGTCGACATCATGATGCCGCGCCTCGATGGCTACCAGACCTGTGCCCTGATCAAGAACAACAGCGCGTTCAAGGCCACGCCGGTGATCATGCTGTCGTCCCGGGATGGGTTGTTCGACAAGGCCAAGGGGCGCATCGTCGGTTCCGATCAGTTTTTGACCAAGCCGTTCAGCAAGGAAGAACTGCTGGGGGCGATACAGGCCCACGTCCCGGGCTTTGCCGCTGTCCAGCCGCACCAGGCACATTAATGACACTCGGCCAACGGGCCTGGGGTCAACAAGAAAATGGGGAATACCATGGCACGAGTTCTGATCGTCGATGATTCGCCGACTGAAATGTACAAACTGACCGGCATGCTGGAAAAGCACGGCCATCAGGTCCTGAAGGCCGAGAATGGCGCCGATGGCGTGGCGCTGGCCCGCCAGGAAAAACCCGATGCGGTGCTGATGGACATCGTCATGCCCGGCCTCAATGGTTTCCAGGCCACGCGCCAGTTGACCAAGGACCCGGACACCGGCCATATCCCAGTGATCATCATCACCACCAAGGATCAGGACACCGACAAGGTCTGGGGTACGCGCCAGGGGGCGAAGGACTACCTGACCAAGCCGGTGGACGAAGAAACCCTGATCGCGACCCTGAACAAAGTACTGGCGGGTTGACGGCGCGGCCATGAGCCAATCCCTGACGGCCTTCGAACTGCTGTTGCAGATCGACCGGCGTTGCCGGCTGCTGGGGGCGGACCTGCCCTCCCAGCCGACCCACCGTGCCGGCTGGAGCGGCATCGGCTTTCGCCTGGGCGAGCACTGGTACGTGGCGCCGATGGGCGAAGTCAGCGAAGTGCTGCACGAGCCACGTCACACGCATTTGCCCGGGGTCAAGCCGTGGGTGCGTGGCGTGGCTAACCTGCGGGGGCGCTTGTTGCCGTTGATGGACTTGTGCGGGTTCTTCGGCCATGAGCTGTCCACCGTGCGCAAGCAGCGGCGGGTGCTGGTGGTGGACCACGACGAGGTGTTCGCCGGATTGCTGGTGGACGAGGTCCTCGGGCTGCAACACTTTGCCCAGGACAGCCTGGAACCGATGCCGGTGGACGACCACGACGGCCCGGAAGCGGCCTTCGTCAAGGGCCGGTTCGGCGGCGAGCGCGAGTGGCAAGTGTTCAGCCCATTTGCCCTGGCGCGGTCGCCGGGGTTCATGGATGTGGCGATTTGACGAGATGCAGCGCAGGCCCCTTGTGGGAGCGAGCTTGCTCGCGATTGCGGTAGGTCAGTCAGGGCAATGCTGACTGATCCAAGGCTATCGCGAGCAAGCTCGCTCCCACATGGGGACCACGGTGAGTGAGTTGGATTGGGCAGCACAGGCGAGAACCGATGATCAAAGCAAAAACAGGCAAGCCACTGGAAGCGTCGCGCAGTCGTTCGCAGATCATCGTGCTGTTCGTCGCGCTGATCGTCTTCATCGTGCTGCTGTTCGCCAACTTCGCTTACCTCAACACCCAGTCCACCTACGACAAACAATACATCGGCCATGCCGGTGAGCTGCGGGTGCTGTCCCAGCGGATCGCCAAGAATGCCACCGAGGCCGCCGCCGGCAAGCCTGCGGCGTTCAAGCTGCTGAGCGATGCGCGCAATGACTTCGCCCAGCGCTGGGGCTACCTGAAACAGGGCGATCCGGTGACCGGCCTGCCCCCTGCGCCCGCCACCCTGCGCCCGCAGATGCGCGCCGTGCAGCTGGATTGGGAGCGCCTGCTCAAGAACACCGATGCCATTCTCTCCAGCGAACAGACCGTGTTGTCGCTGCACCAGGTGGCGGCCACCCTGGCCGAAACCGTGCCGCAGTTGCAGGTCGAGTACGAAAAAGTCGTCGAGATCCTGCTGCAACGTGGCGCGCCAGCCACCCAAGTGGCCATGGCCCAGCGCCAGTCCCTGCTGGCCGAGCGGATTCTCGGCGCGGTGAACACCGTGCTGGCGGGGGACGAAAACGCCAGCCAGGCCGCCGATACCTTCGGTCGCGACGCGGCGCGTTTTGGCCAGGTGCTCAATGGCATGTTGCAAGGTGACCCGGCCCTGAAAATCTCCCAGGTCCAGGACCGCGATGCCCGGGCGCGGCTGAGCGAAATCAGCGAGCTGTTCGAGTTCGTCTCCGGCTCGGTGGATGAAATCCTCGAAACCTCGCCGGAGCTGTTCAAGGTCCGCGAATCGGCCGGCAATATCTTCAACTTGTCGCAGACCTTGCTCGACGAGGCTTCGCGCCTGGCCACGGCCTTCGAAAACCTGGCCGGCGGGCGTTCCGTCAATACCATCGGCGGCTATGTGCTGGGCCTGCTGGCGCTGATGTCGATCATCCTGATCGGGCTGGTGATGGTCCGCGAGACCAACCGCCAGTTGCACGAAACCGCGGAAAAGAACGAGCGCAATCAGAACGCGATCATGCGGCTGCTGGATGAAATCGAGGACCTGGCCGACGGTGACCTGACCGTCACGGCCTCGGTCACCGAGGATTTCACCGGCACCATCGCCGATTCCATCAACTACTCGGTGGACCAGCTGCGCGACTTGGTGGCGACCATCAACCTCACCGCCGGCCAGGTCGCCGCGGCCGTGCAGGAAACCCAGGCCACGGCGATGCACCTGGCCCAGGCGTCCGAGCACCAGGCCCAGCAAATTTCCGAAGCTTCGACTTCAATTAATGAAATGGCCCAGTCCATCGACCAGGTGTCGGCCAATGCCGCCGAATCGTCGGCGGTGGCCGAGCGTTCGGTGGAAATTGCCAACAAGGGTAACGAGGTGGTGCACAACACCATTCATGGCATGGACAACATTCGCGAGCAGATCCAGGACACCGCCAAGCGCATCAAGCGCCTGGGTGAGTCATCCCAGGAAATCGGCGACATTGTCAGCCTGATCGACGACATCGCCGACCAGACCAACATCCTGGCCCTCAACGCCGCTATCCAGGCGTCCATGGCCGGCGATGCCGGGCGCGGGTTCGCGGTGGTGGCTGATGAAGTGCAACGCCTGGCCGAGCGTTCTTCGGCGGCGACCCGGCAAATCGAAACCCTGGTGCGAGCGATCCAGGCCGACACCAACGAAGCGGTGATTTCCATGGAGCAGACCACCACTGAAGTGGTGCGCGGTGCGCGACTGGCCCAGGATGCCGGCGTCGCCCTGGAAGAGATCGAGGGTGTGTCCAAGACCCTGGCGGCGCTGATCCAGAGCATCTCCAACGCGGCGCAGCAACAGACCACCTCGGCGGGGCAGATTTCCTTGACCATGAACGTGATCCAGCAGATCACCACGCAGACTTCGTCGGGCTCCACCGCCACCGCCGAAAGCATCGGCAACCTGGCGAAAATGGCCAGCCAGCTGCGCCGTTCGGTGTCGGGGTTTACCTTGCCGGCCGCACCTGTGGCGGATGAGGACAAGGAGTGACTGGCCGCACTTTCCTGGCCGCAGAGACCTTCTGTGGCGAGGGGATTTATCCCCGCTGGGGCGCGAAGCGGCCCCTAGCAATGCAGAACCCAATCTCTATGTACCAGGCTGGCTATTTTGGGACTGCTTCGCAGTCCAGCGGGGATAAATCCCCTCGCCACAGGTTGATTTGGAGTGGTTATGGGTGATCGGCACGACTACGTGGCCCTGGAATGGGTCAAGGGCGAGATTGCCGAAACGCTGAAGCAGGCCCATCTGGCCCTCAACCGCCTGGTGGACGATCCCCAGGCGTCGGACGCCCTCGGGCAATGCCTGGCCTGCATTCACCAGGTCCACGGCGGCCTGCAGATGGTCGAGTTCTACGGTGCGGCGTTGCTGGCCGAGGAGATGGAGCAGCTGTGCGCCGCCCTGCAGGACAACCGCGTCACCCATCGCGATGAAGCCATCAGTCTGTTGAGCCAGGCCCTGGGGCAGTTGCCGATCTACCTGGACCGCATACAAGGCGCCCGCCGCGACCTGCCGCTGGTGGTACTGCCCCTGATCAATGACCTGCGCAGTGCCCGGGGCGAGAGCCTGTTGTCGGAAACCAGCCTGTTCAGTCCCGAATTGCCCGATATTGCGCCGCTCAGCGACGAGGCCTTGCAGCGCCTCGAACCCGCTGACCTGCCGAACACCTTGCGCAAATGGCGCCAGACCCTGCAAATGGCCCTGGTGGGCCTGCTGCGCGAACAGGATGACGCGACGCACCTCGGTTACCTGGCCAAGGTTTTCCAGCGCCTGGAAACGTTGTGTGCCGGGGCGCCGCTCAATGCCTTATGGCAAGTGGCCTCAGCGCTGGTCGAAGGCATGCGTGACGGGCGCATCGCCAACAGCCCGGCGCTGCGCAGCCTGTTCAAGGAAGCCGACAAGGAGCTCAAGCGCCTGCTGGACCAAGGCATGCCTGGCATCAATCAACCGGCACCGCCCCACCTGCTCAAGAGCTTGTTGTTCTATATTGCCAAGGCCGAACATCCCAGCGGGCAGATGCAGATCATGAAAGAACGCTACTCACTGGACGACGCGCTGCCCGACAGCGCCATGGTCGACGAAGAACGCGCGCGCCTGGCCGGGCCTGACCGCGATGCGATGCGCTCGGTGCTCGCCGCGCTGTGCGAGGAGTTGGTACGGGTCAAGGAGCGCCTGGACCTGTTCGTGCGCAGCGATCGCCAGCACGCCTCGGAACTGGACAGCCTGTTGGCGCCGTTGCGGCAGATCGCCGACACCTTGGCGGTGCTGGGTTTCGGCCAGCCGCGCAAGGTCATCATCGATCAACTGGCCGTGGTCCTGAGCCTCGCCCAGGGCCAGCGCGAGCCGGATGACGCGACCCTCATGGACGTTGCCGGGGCCTTGCTCTATGTCGAGGCGACCCTGGCCGGCATGGTCGGCACCGTCGAGCCCGAGAGCCGCGAAGACACGCACTTGCCCACCACCGACCTGACCCAGATCCACCAGATCGTCATCAAGGAAGCCCACACCTGCCTGCAACAGGCCAAGGATATGATCGTCGACTACATCGACGCGGACTGGAACAGCGAGCAGCTGCAACCGTTGCCGGCGCTGCTGACCCAGGTGCGCGGTGCGCTGGCGATGATTCCCCTGAGCCGTGCCGCCAGCCTGGTGGAGGCCTGCAATGCTTTCATCCGTGACCATCTGTTGCTGGAGCGGGCCCAGCCGGGTTGGGAAGAGCTCGATCATTTGGCCGACGTGATCACCGGTCTCGAATACTACCTGGAGCGCTTGAGCGAGGACCCGGAAACCCCTGGCGAGCCCTTGCTCGATGGGGTCGAACGGAGCCTGGCCGCGCTCGGTTATTACCCTGACGAAGCGCGGGTACCGGTGCTTGACGATGTGTTGAGTCCCAACGAAGCCCAGGTCATGCAGGACTTGCAGGAACTGGATGACCCGCAGACGGTGCAGTCCTTGGCACAGGTGCTGGCCAGTCCGGTTTCGGCGGTCAATCCACCGGCCAGGAGCACCCCAGGCAGCCTGTTGCCCCCACCACTGGACGAGAGCCCGGTGGACGACGAGTTGCGTGAGGTCTTCCTCGAGGAAACCGCCGAGGTGCTCGACGTCCTGCGTGAATACTTGCCGCGCTGGAGTGCGCATCCCGACGACCACGGCGCCCTGAGCGAACTGCGCCGGGCCTTCCACACCCTCAAGGGCAGTGGTCGGATGGTGCGGGCGCTGGTGCTGGGTGAACTGGCCTGGGCCGTGGAAAACCTGCTCAACCGGGTACTGGAGCGCAGCGTCGAGCCGCAGGCGTCGGTCCGTCAGTTGATCGAAGACACGGTGCAGTTGTTGCCGGCCCTGGTGGCCGAATTCGCGGCCAATCGGCAGCGCCAGCGCGATGACGTCGACCGCCTGGCCGCCTGCGCCCATGCCCTGGCCAAGGGCGGCGATGAAGACGATGAAGACGACGAGCAGGACGTGGCCGCCCTCGATCCGCTGTTGTTGAAGATCTTCGACAACGAAGCCCAGGGTCACCTCGCCAGCCTCAATCGTTTTCTCGACCAGGCGGCCGACCACCTGCCGTTGCAGGCCAGCGATGAATTGCAGCGGGCTTTGCACACCCTCAAGGGCAGCGCTTCGATGGCCGGCGTGCTACCCATCGCCGAGTTGGCCGGTGCGATGGATGAACTGGCCCGGGAGTACCGGGCGCACCTGATTGCCCTCGACCTGGATGAGGTGGAGTTGCTGCTGGAGGCCGAAGGGCTGCTGCGCCGCGGCCTGCGCCAGTTGCACAGCGAGCCGCTGGCGCCGATCCCCGGCGCCGGGGATCTGATCCAGCGCGCCCAGGCCCTGCTGGCCGAGCGTCTGCATGCCGCCAACAGTGCGCCCGACAAAGCGATGCGGACCAAGCGCGATCCACAGCTGATCAACAACTTCCTCGCCCAGGGCATGGACATCCTGCTGGACGCCGAAAGCCTCTTGCAGCGCTGGCAGCAGCACCCCGGCGAAGGCCAGGAACTGAGTGCGCTGCTGGATGAACTGACGACCCTCGGCGAAGGCGCGCACCTGGCCGACCTGCACCCGGTGGACGAACTCTGCGAGGCGTTGCTGGACCTCTACGGCGCGGTGGAAGAAAGCAGCCTGGCGGTCAGCGATGAATTTTTCCAGCAGGCGCAGCTCGCCCATGAAGCACTGATCGACATGCTCGATGAGCTGGCGGCCGGGCAGCACGTGCGTCCGCGGCCTGAGCGGGTAGCGGCCCTGCGTCGCCTGCTTCAGGAGAGCCTCGACCCGTCGGCCACTGGCCTGATCCGTAGCGACGGCAGCCGCACGCTGAGTATCCGCGAACTGGGCCACGCGACGGCGGAAATGGCACGCGACGCGCCCGCCGAGACCTCGGTGGACGATGACCTTGCGTCGATTTTCCTCGAAGAGGCCCAGGACATCCTCGAAAGTGCCGCCCAGGCCTTGCAGCGCTGGTTGGCCGATCCGGACAACGGTGCGCCGCTGTCCTCGCTGCAGCGCGACTTGCACACCCTCAAGGGCGGCGCGCGGATGGCCGACATCCGACCGGTGAGCGACCTGGCCCAGGAGCTGGAAAACCTTTACGAAGGGCTGGTGGACCGGCGCTACAGCTACAGCGAGGAGCTGGCGCAACTGCTCGGCAGCAGCCACGAACGCCTCGACCTGTTGCTCGGGCAGTTGCAACAGGGCCAACCGTTGGGCGATCCCGTTGCGCTGATCGACGCTATCCGAAGGTTCCGCCAGGACAAGCCGAACGCCATCGAGGCGAGCGCAGCGGCCCAGGCCGACGGCGCCGGCCATGATCCCGAGTTGCTGGAAATCTTCCTTGAAGAAGGCTTCGACATCCTCGACAGCTCAGGCGCGGCGCTGCTGCGCTGGCAGGAAGAACCGTCGAATCGCCAGGCCGTGGAAACCCTGCTGCGGGATTTGCACACCCTCAAGGGGGGAGCGCGGATGGTGGAAATCGTCCCTATCGGCGACCTGGCCCATGAGCTGGAAAACCTCTACGAAGGCCTGTCGGCGGGCCTGCTCCAGCCGACCCCGGCATTGTTTGCCTTGCTGCAAAGCAGTCATGACCGACTGGCGCAGATGCTCGATGCGGTGCGCGCCGGCCATCCGTGCCCGCTGGCCGATCGGCTGATCGCGCAGATCCAGGCGGTGAATCATCCCCCGGCAAGTGCGGTGTCCCAGGCTGCCCCGGCGCCGGAGCCGATCACGCCCCCCATCGCGAGTCCGCCCGCGGCGCCCGCCAGACAAGACCCCGGCGCAACGGGCGACGGTGCGGACATGGTCAAGGTCTCCGCCGAACTGCTCGACGACCTGGTGAACCTGGCGGGGGAAACGTCGATTTTTCGTGGGCGCATCGAACAACAGGTCAACGACGCACACGTGGCCCTGAGCGAAATGGAAACCACCATCGAGCGCATGCGCGACCAGTTGCGGCGCCTGGATACCGAAACCCAGGGGCGGATTCTCAGTCGTCAACAAGTGGAGGCCGAGCGCCTGGGCTACGAAGAGTTCGACCCGCTGGAGATGGATCGGCATTCCCAGTTACAGCAGCTGTCCCGGGCGCTGTTCGAGTCTGCCTCGGACTTGCTCGAACTCAAGGAAACCCTGGATCGCAGCAATCACGATGCCGAACTCCTGCTGCAACAGCAGGGGCGGATCAACACCGAGCTCCAGGAAGGCCTGATGCGCACGCGCATGGTGCCGTTCGAGCGCATGCTGCCGCGGCTCAAGCGCATCGTCCGGCAAGTGGCGCAGGAACTGGGCAAGGACGTGGAGTTCGTGGTGGGCAATGCCGACGGCGAGATGGACCGCAACGTCCTGGAACGGATGGCCGCGCCCCTGGAGCACATGCTGCGCAACGCCGTCGACCACGGCCTGGAACCGGCCGACGTGCGCGTCGCCGCCGGCAAGCCGGCGCGAGGGCGCATCAGCCTCGACCTGTCGCGGGAAGGCGGCGACATCATTTTCGACATCCGCGACGACGGTGCCGGCGTGCCGCTGGAGGCGGTGCGGACCAAGGCGATCAAGCGGGGCCTGCTGGCGCCGGATAGCGATATCAGCGACCGCGACGTGCTGCAGTTCATCCTGCAACCGGGGTTTTCCACGGCGGAAAAAATCACCCAGATCTCCGGGCGTGGCGTGGGCATGGACGTGGTCCACGAAGAGGTGCGGCAGTTGGGCGGCAGCATGACCATCGATTCAACGCCGGGGCAGGGCGTGCATTTCCGCATTCGCCTGCCATTTACCGTGGCAGTGAACCGGGCGTTGATGGTGCATTGTCACGAAGACCAGTACGCGATCCCGTTGAACGCCATCGAAAGCATTGTCCGGGTATTGCCGGCCGAATTGGACGGCTATTACCAACTCGACCCGCCGACCTACACCTACGCCGGACAACGCTATGAACTGTGCTACCTGGGCGAGCTGCTGAAAACTGGCCCCCGGCCGAAGCTGCTGGGCCAGAGCCAGCCGTTGCCGCTGCTGCTGGTGCAGTGCAACGAGCGGCACGTGGCCGTGCAGGTGGACGCTATCGCCGGGACCCGGGAGATCGTGGTCAAGAGCCTTGGCCCGCAATTCTCGGCGGTGCAGGGCCTGTCCGGGGCGACGATCCTGGGGGATGGCCGGGTGGTGTTGATTCTCGACCTGCTGGCGCCGATCCGCGCCTTGCCCCACCAGGTCCCGCGCCGCCAAGTGCCGGTGGAAGGCGAGGGTGAGCCGCAACGGCCACTGCTGGTGCTGGTGGTGGATGACTCGGTGACGGTGCGCAAGGTCACCAGCCGCCTGCTGGAGCGCCATGGCATGCACGTCCTGACCGCCAAGGACGGCGTGGACGCCATGGCGCTGCTGTCCGAGCACGCGCCTGACCTGATGCTGCTGGACATCGAGATGCCGCGCATGGACGGCTTCGAAGTGGCCACGCAAGTGCGCAACGACCCACGCCTGGCGCACCTGCCGATCATCATGATCACCTCCCGTACTGGCCAGAAACATCGCGACCGCGCCATGGCCATCGGCGTCAACGACTACCTGGGCAAGCCGTACCAGGAATCGGTGCTGCTCGACAGCATCGCTTACTGGAGCAGAACCCATGCATGACCTGCATCACTCACGCGCCAGCCACCTCACCGGGCTGCTGCTGCCACTGGCCGACCGCCACCTGATCCTGCCCAACGTGGCGGTGGCCGAACTGATCGACTACCAGAGCAGCGCCTTCGATATGGACACCCCGCCGTGGTTCCTGGGCTGGGTGAGCTGGCGCGAACGGCAGATTCCGCTACTGAGCTTCGAGTCGGCCTGCGGTCAGAAAACCGTGATCGGCGAGCGAGCACGCATCGTCATCCTCAACGCCCTGGGTGGCCGGCCGGAGCTGCGCTTCATCGCATTGCTGGTGCAAGGGATCCCGCGCTCCTACAAGCTCGACAGTCAGTTGAGCTACGTTGACGTGCCGCTGTGCGGGCTGGAGCAGGCGGCGGTGCAAGTGGGGGAACATGTGGCGAAAGTGCCGGACTTGCTGGCGTTGGAGGAGTTGGTGGTGGCGACCGGGTTGGTTCAGCAGCACAAATTCTGAAGTCTATGCAGCGCCCATGTGGGAGCGAGCTTGCTCGCGATAGCGGAGTGTCTGCCGGCTCAGTGTTGACTGATCCACCGTCATCGCGAGCAAGCTCGCTTCACAGAAGTCCAGGCGCTTACGTTTAATGCCACTTCCAACTTGATAAGTCCCAAAAAGGGACCTATCGTTCCCTTTTTGGGACTTTTGGCCTTTTCCATGAATCATCTCTCTCTAAGCGATGCCTTGTTCACGGCCACTCAGCAACGGGTCCTGGGTCTGTTGTTCGGTAAACCGGATCAAAGTTTCTATGCCAATGAAATTGCTCGCTGGGCTCAAGTCGGCAAGGGCAGTCTCATGCGGGAGTTGGAGCGTTTGCAAAACTCAGGGATCTTGATGATGACTCGCCAGGGCAATCAAACCCATTACCAAGCCAATGTGAACTGCCCGATTTACGCGGAACTGTTGGGCATCGTTCAAAAAACCATGGGTATAGCGGAACCGTTGCGCCAAGCCTTGCAGCCGTTTTCCAGGCAGTTGAGTTGGGCATTCGTCTACGGTTCCGTCGCCAAAGGCCAGGCGAACGCATCCAGTGACATAGATCTCATGCTGATCGGCGAAGGCCTGCACTACAGTGAAGTGATGGAGCGGCTTATGCCTCTGGAAGAGAAACTGGGCCGTCCTCTTAACCCTACGCTCTACACGCCCCAGGACTGGGCCGCAAAATTTGCGGCGGGTAACAGCTTCGTGGTTCGGGTAGCGCAGCAGGACAAGATCAACTTGCTGGGTGAAGACCCTTTGGAGTCCAAGGATGGGCAAGCAGGAAAGCCTGGAAAATCTGTTACGTAGCGGCAGCCTCAAAGCAGAACCGCCGGATCGCCAGGAATGCGAGGGCTTGGTGCGTTCTGCAATGGACCGCCTGACAGATGCGCAAACAGTGTCTCTTTCGTTTGCCAGTCGATTCGACCTGGCGTACAACGCCGCCCATGCCGCCGCCCTTACGGCGTTACGTTTGAGCGGCTATCGTTCGGACAAGCGTTATCTGGTCTTTCAATGCCTGGTTCATACGGCGGATGTCACCAAAGTGCAGGTCCGGCTATTCGCCCTATGCCATGAGCGGCGCAACCTTGCCGAGTACGAGGGCTACATGGATGAAGATGACGCGCTTCTTATCCAACTGATTGAGAGTGCGGTAGAACTGCTCAAGCGGGTTCGGCAATTGATGAGTATGAGTTGATCCCTGCTGGCCGCTACAAAATCCAAAGCCAAACGCAATCCTTGTGGGGGCTTGCTTGCTCGCGATAGCGGACTGTCTGCCGGCTCAGTGTTGACTGATCCACCGTCATCGCGAGCAAGCTCGGCTCCCACAGGGGACTGGGTCTTTTTCCTCACCATTACTCCAACCGTAACGATCCGCCGCTGAGCTTGATTGATGCCCTCGCCACAACACTCCTAAGGTAACCCCCACGACAGCGAACCCGTGGAGTGGTCATGACAACAACAATATCCCCCGACTCGCGCTGGACGCGGCGGCGCAGCGAAAAGCAGCGGCGTCTCGGGCTGGTGAAGGGGCTTGCCGACGGTGTGGTGTTGCCCACCGACAGGATCGTCGCGGCGCTGGAGGCGTTGATTCTGCCGGGCGACCGTGTGGTGCTGGAAGGCAATAACCAGAAGCAGGCGGATTTTCTCTCGCGCTCCCTGGTGAAAGCCGATCCGTCGAAGCTCCACGATTTGCACATGATCATGCCCAGTGTCGGTCGTTCCGAACATTTGGACCTGTTCGAACGCGGTATCGCTCGCAAGTTGGACTTTTCCTTCGCCGGCACCCAGAGCCTGCGCATCAGCCAGTTGCTCGAAGACGGCCTGCTGGAAGTCGGGGCGATCCACACCTACATCGAACTCTACGCCCGGCTAGTGGTGGACCTGATTCCCAACGTGGTGCTCTCGGCCGGCTTCATGGCCGACCGCGCCGGCAACATCTACACCGGCCCCAGCACCGAGGACACGCCGGCGCTGATCGAGCCGGCGGCTTTCAGCGACGGCATCGTCATTGTCCAGGTCAACCAGTTGGTGGACGACGTCAGCGACCTGCCACGGGTGGACATCCCGGCGTCCTGGGTGGACTTCGTGGTGGTGGCCGACAAGCCGTTCTACATCGAGCCGCTGTTCACCCGCGACCCGCGCCACATCAAGCCTGTGCACGTGTTGATGGCGATGATGGCGATCCGTGGGATCTACGAAAAACACAACGTCCAGTCCCTCAATCACGGCATCGGTTTCAATACCGCCGCCATCGAATTGATCCTGCCGACCTACGGCGAATCCCTCGGCCTGAAGGGAAAGATCTGCCGTAACTGGACCCTCAATCCGCACCCAACCCTGATCCCGGCCATCGAAAGCGGCTGGGTCGAAAGCGTGCATTGCTTTGGCACCGAGTTGGGCATGGAAAACTACATCGCCGCCCGCCCCGACGTGTTCTTCACCGGTCACGACGGCTCTCTGCGCTCCAACCGCATGGTCTGCCAACTGGCCGGGCAGTACGCGGTGGACCTGTTCATCGGCGCCACTCTGCAAGTGGACGGTGACGGCCATTCCTCCACTGTGACCCGTGGCCGCTTGGCCGGCTTCGGCGGTGCGCCGAACATGGGCCACGACCCACGCGGTCGCCGTCATGGCACGCCAGCCTGGCTCGACATGCGCCATGGCGATGGCGAGGCGCCGTTGCTCGAGCGCGGCAAGAAGCTGGTGGTGCAGATGGTCGAGACGTTCCAGGAGGGCGGCAAACCGACCTTCGTCGAGACCCTCGATGCGGTGGATGTGGCGAAGAAAGCTGGCATGCCCCTGGCGCCGATCATGATCTACGGCGACGACGTCACCCACCTGCTGACCGAAGAGGGCATCGCCTACCTGTACAAGGCTCGTTCCCTGGAAGAACGCCAGGCGATGATCGCCGCCGTGGCCGGGGTCACCGCCATCGGTTTGCGCCATGATCCGAAAGACACCGCGCGCATGCGCCGCGAAGGGCTGATCGCCTTGCCCGAAGACCTCGGCATCCGTCGCACCGACGCCACCCGCGAGTTGCTCGCGGCCAAGAGCGTGGCCGATCTGGTGGAATGGTCCGGTGGCCTCTACAACCCGCCCGCCAAGTTCAGGAGCTGGTAAATGCACGCCTTCAACCTGCAACCGAAAAAACTGTCCTTGGCCGAACATCTGGCGGACATGGCGGTGGAGGCGCTGATCGACGAAGCCGACCTGTCGCCTAAACCGGCCTTGGTGGACCGTCGCGGCAATGGCGCCCACACCGACCTGCACCTGGGCCTGATGCATGCGTCGGCGCTGTCGCTGTGGCCGGCGTTCAAGGAAATGGCCGAGGCCGCCCTTGAATGCGGCGAAATCGACTTGCCGTTGCGCGAAGCCCTTGGGCGGATCGGCCGTGAGGGGGAAGCGGCGATGCTCGCCACCACAGGCGGGGTAAACACCCATCGTGGTGCGATCTGGGCCTTGGGCCTGTTGGTCGCTGCAGCGGCGCTGGCACCTGAATCCAGTGTTGCCAGCGCCGTTACTTTGCGCGCTGCCCGCCTGGCTTTGCTCAACGACCGTCATGCGCCCCAACCCTTGAGCCACGGTGCCCAGGTCGCCCAGCGCTACGGCGTGCGCGGTGCCCGGGAAGAAGCGCAACTGGCGTTTCCGGCGGTGACTGGCCTGGGCCTGCCGCAACTCAAGCGCAGCCGCGCGGCGGGGGCGGGCGAGCAGAACGCCCGGCTCGATGCCTTGCTGGCGATCATGACTCGCCTGGCCGACACCTGCGTGCTCTACCGGGCCGGCGAAGCGGGTCTACAGACCATGCAACAAGGCGCCAGAGCGGTGCTCGATGCCGGTGGCAGTGCGAGCCTGGGCGGTCGTCGCCAATTGCACGCGCTGGACCAACAACTGATTGCCTTGAACGCCTCGCCCGGCGGCGCTGCCGACCTGCTCGCCGCCTGCCTGTTCCTCGATCGTATCGAGCGCGGCGATGGCCTCTTCCCTGGAGTGTGCTGATGGAAACCCTATCCTTTGAATTCCCCGCCGGGCAACCGCCACGGGGCCGGGCGCTGGTGGGCTGCGTCGGCTCGGGCGACCTGGAAGTGCTGATCGAACCTGGCCTGGCGGGCAAGCTGACCATCCAGGTGCAGACCTCGGTCAATGGCAGTGAACAACGCTGGCAACATCTGTTTGCCCGCATGTTCGACGGCCAGACGCCACCGGCCCTGTCCATCGACATCCATGATTTCGGCGCCACCCCCGGCGTGGTGCGCTTGCGACTGGAGCAAGGTTTCGAGGAGATCGGCCATGACTGACAGCGCAGCGTTGCTCAACAAGCACAGCTTTGTCGAACTCGGCGCCCGGCAGCGGGCCAAGGCCTTGCTCGATGACGGCACTTTCCGTGAGTTGCTCGACCCGTTCCAGCGGGTCATGTCGCCATGGTTGTTGCGTCAGGGCGTGGTGCCGCAAAGCGACGACGGCGTGGTGATCGCCAAAGGCTCGCTCGATGGCCTGCCCGTGGTGATCGCCGCCATTGAAGGTGCGTTCCAGGGCGGCAGCCTCGGCGAAGTCGGCGGGGCGAAGATTGCCGGTGCGCTGGAGCTGGCCGCCGAAGACAACCGCAAAGGCATTCCGACCCGCGCCGTGCTGCTGCTGGAAACCGGTGGCGTGCGGTTGCAGGAGGCCAACCTGGGGCTGGCGGCGATTGCCGAGATTCATTCGGCGATTGTCGATTTGCGTCAGTACCAGCCGGTGGTTGGCGTGGTGGCCGGCAGCGTCGGTTGCTTTGGCGGCATGTCCATCGCCGCCGGGCTGTGCAGTTATCTGCTGGTGACCCAGGAGGCACGGCTGGGCCTGAACGGTCCACAAGTGATCGAACAGGAAGCCGGCCTCGACGAATACGACTCCCGTGACCGGCCGTTCATCTGGAGCCTGACGGGTGGCGAGCAGCGTTTCGCCACGGGACTGGTGGATCGTTATGCGACCGACGATGTGACGCAGATCCGCCAACAGGTCAGCCAATTGCTGCACCTGGGCGTGCCCGTGCAACACCGTAGCGGCCAGGCCGAACTGTTCCTGCGGCGCTTGGCCCGCTTGGACACTGACGTGCAAATCGAACCGGCAGCGGTTCGTCAGTTGTATCAGGGAGAACGCCCATGAGTGCGTATTCATTGAGAGGCTTGCGCTGGTTCGAAGCCTTGAGTGGCGGTGCCAAGCCGTTGGAGGGATTGCCTGCTTCGTTGAAAGTCGCCGATGTCCGCCTGGGCGAGCAGACCGCGCGCCTGCTGGCGGTGGTGGCCGATCCCGACAACCGTTTCCCACGGGCGCGCAACGGCGAAGTCGGCTTGCTGGAAGGCTGGGGCCTGGCCAGGGCGGTGGATGACGCCATCGCCGCCGACCGCGATGCGTCTGCCAAGCGCCCACTGATCGCCATTGTCGATGTACCGAGCCAGGCCTATGGCCGGCGCGAAGAAGCCCTGGGCATTCATCAGGCCTTGGCCGGTGCGGCGGACAGCTATGCCCGTGCGCGGCTGGCCGGGCATCCGGTGATTGGCTTGCTGGTGGGCAAGGCGATGTCGGGGGCGTTCCTGGCCCACGGCTACCAGGCCAACCGGCTTATCGCCCTGCGCGACCCGGGGGTGATGGTCCACGCCATGGGCAAAGCCTCGGCGGCGCGGGTGACCTTGCGCAGTGTCGAAGAGCTTGAAGCCTTGGCCGCCAGCGTGCCGCCGATGGCTTACGACATCGACAGTTTTGCCAGCCTGGGGTTGTTGTGGGAAACCTTGTCGGTGGAGCAGATCGAACAACCGACGGCGGCTGATCTGGCGCGGGTGACCGATTGCCTGCAACAGGCGATCAACGATGTTGCCGGTGCATCTCGAGACCTGAGCAGCCGCCTCGGTGCGGCCCATCGGGCAGCCTCCAGCACCGTTCGCCAATTGTTGAGCGCGCAGTGGTGAACAACCTTATGGCCCATGACCTGCTCTGGGGGCTGACCCCGGAGCGGTTGCCTGCGGATGCGCCGGCCTGGGTCGTTGAAGCCTTGAGTCTCGGGCAACCGGTGGTGGTGCGAAGGGCGATGAGCGCTGCGGGATACGTTGCGGTGGGCGTGCGCGGGCAATCGCGGGAACAACGTTACGCCACGTCGATTCTGGTGGCGGCGATCAAACGCCGGGTGCGCCCCGAAGACCTATGTCACGTCGAATCCCGTCGCGACCTGCCGGCCTTGCACGCGCTGTCCCGACTGCGTCCGTTGCTCGACGCCAGCGGTTGGACCTGGGGCATCAGTGGCAGCGCCGGGTTCGAACTGGCCAGCGGTATCGAGGTGCTGCACGAGCGCAGCGACCTGGACCTGATCCTGCGCACGCCGCAACCGCTGGATCGCCTTCAGGCCAGGGAGTTGCTGGCGCAGCTGGACGGCTCGGCATGCACCGTGGACATGCAATTGCAAACCCCCTGTGGCGGCGTCGCCTTGCGCGAATGGGCGGGTTCGTCGCCTCGGGTCTTGCTCAAGGATGACGTCCAGGCCCGGCTGGTGAGTGATCCTTGGCAGCCTTGCGTGGAGCAGGTCGCGTGAGCAGCCTCTTCGTTTTTCCCGGCCAGGGTGCGCAGCGCGTGGGCATGCTCCATGGGCTGGCGCCGCTGGTCCTGGACGAGGCGGGGGATGTGCTCGGTGAAGACGTCTTGCGGCTGGACAGCGCCGAGGCGTTGCAATCGACCCGTGCTGTGCAGCTGTGCCTGCTGATCGCCGGCGTGGCGGCGGCCCGCCGATTGCTGGAGCAAGCTCCGGCGCCGGATTATGTGGCAGGGTTGTCCATCGGTGCGTATCCGGCGGCGGTCGTTGCCGGGGCGCTGGGCTTCGAGGATGCGCTGCGGCTGGTCAGCCTGCGCGGTGAACTGATGCAGCAGGCGTATCCGCACGGCTACGGCATGAGCGCGATCATCGGCCTGGATCTGGCGGCAGTGGAAGCCTTGCTGGAGCAGGTGCACGGTGAAGCAACGCCGGTCTACCTGGCCAATATCAACGCCGACAACCAAGTGGTCATTGCCGGCAGCGACGAAGCCATGGGCCTGGTCGCCGAAAAGGCTCGGCGCCAAGGGGCTGGCAAAGCCTGTCGGCTGGCGGTGAGCGTGCCGTCCCATTGCCCGTTGCTGGAGGCTCCGGCGCGGACATTGGCCCAGGCATTTGCCGAGGTACCGTTGAAAGCCCCCACACTGGGCTATCTCAGTGGCAGCCGCGCCCGGCCGGTGATCAGCATTGAGGCCCTGCGCGACGACCTGGCCTTCAACATGTGCCGCGTCGTCGATTGGCGTGGCACCGTGCAAAGCGCCTACGAGCGTGGCGTGCGGCTACAGATCGAACTGCCACCCGGCGCGGTACTCACCGGGCTGGCGCGCCGGGTGTTCGAGCAGGGCACCGTCATTGCCTTCGACGGTGCCCGGCTCGATACCTTGCAGGCGCTGTTGCGTGAGGAGGGAAACCGCCAACCCTAGACACCGACTCAAGCTGGCGAAGCACAAAAACAACAACTTCGACGATGCACTTTGAGGACTACGACAATGATTATTTACGGTGTGGCGCTGTTGGCGATCTGTACGCTGACAGGGGTGATCCTGGGCGACATGCTCGGCGTGTTGCTGGGCGTCAAATCCAACGTGGGCGGGGTCGGCATTGCGATGATCCTGCTGATCTGCGCACGGCTGTGGACGCAAAAACGCGGCGGCATGACCAAGGACTGTGAGATGGGCGTCGCCTTCTGGGGCGCCATGTACATTCCGGTGGTGGTGGCGATGGCCGCGCAGCAGAACGTGGTTACGGCCCTGCACGGTGGCCCGGTGGCGGTGTTGGCGGCCATCGGTTCGGTGGTGCTCTGTGGTTGCACCATTGCGCTGATCAGCCGGACCCATAAAGGAGAGCCATTGCCCGATGAGCCGGCGGAACTGACCCCGCTGGGCACGCCGGCAGGAGGCCGCTGATATGTGGGATCTCATCGAGAAAGGCCTGGAGCATAACGGTCTGATCACGGCATTCGCGTTCGTGGGCGTGATCATGTGGGTGTCAGTGGTGCTGTCCAAGCGCCTGACGTATGGCCGGGTCCACGGTTCGGCGATCGCCATCGTCATCGGCCTGGTGCTGGCTTGGGTCGGGGGAACCATGACCGGCGGGCAGAAAGGCCTGGCGGACTTGTCTCTGTTCTCCGGTATCGGTTTGATGGGCGGCGCCATGTTGCGTGACTTCGCCATCGTTGCCACGGCATTCGAAGTGCAGGCCACCGAGGCGAAGAAGGCCGGGATGATCGGGGCCGTCGCGTTGCTGCTGGGCACGATCCTGCCGTTCATCGTCGGCGCGAGCATTGCCTGGCTGTTCGGTTATCGCGACGCGGTAAGCATGACCACCATCGGCGCGGGTGCAGTGACCTATATCGTCGGGCCCGTGACCGGGGCCGCGATTGGCGCCACGTCCGATGTGATGGCGCTGTCGATTGCCACCGGCTTGATCAAGGCGATCATCGTGATGGTCGGCACCCCCATGGCGGCCCGCTGGATGGGCCTGGATAACCCGCGCTCGGCCATGGTATTCGGTGGCTTGGCCGGGACGGTGAGTGGCGTGACGGCCGGCTTGGCGGCGACGGACCGGCGGCTGGTGCCGTATGGCGCGTTGACGGCGACCTTCCATACCGGGCTGGGGTGTTTGCTGGGGCCTTCGTTGTTGTACTTCATTGTTCGCGGGATTGTCGGTTAAGTCTCCAGATCGGCTCTGAGCGGGCCGACGCTATCGCGAGCAAGCTCGCTCCCACAATGGATCGGGGTGAACCTGGATGCTGGGTATACCACGCACCTTGTGGGAGCGAGCTTGCTCGCGATGGGGGCGGCGCGATTTCATGCCTGGCGATTGGCATACATCCGGCACTCGGCCAACAGCGCCAGCAGGTTCGGATCCCGCTCCTTGGCCTTCAGGAACACCACGCCGATGTGCTGTTGCAACCGGTACTTTTCCTGCAGCGGGATCAGTTTCACCCGGTTTTCATACACCGCCGCAATCCGGCCCGGCAGCAAGGCATAGCCCACCCCGGAGCTGACCATGCTCAGCAGGGTGAAGATGTCGTTGACCTGCATCGCCACCTTCGGCTCGAACCCCGCCTGCTTGAACACCCGGTTACCGTCCTGGTGGGTGGCGAAGCCTTGGGTGAGGGTGATGAAGGTTTCGTCGCGCACTTCGGCCAGGTCGACTTCGCTGCGTTGGGCAAAGGGTGAATCAGCTGGCGTGGCGAGGAAGATGTCGTCGGAAAACAGCCCGATATGTTCGCAGTCCGGGTCGTTGACGCTGTCGTCCAGGGAGATCAGGATCGCGTCTACCTCCATGTTCTTGAGCTTGTACAGCAGGTCGATGTTCGAGCCCAGGATCAGGTCGATATTGAGTTCGCTGCGGCGGATCTTCAGGCCCATGATCAGCTGCGGCACGGTCTTGACCGTGAGCGAATACAGCGAACCGAGCTTGAAGCGCTCGGCGGAGAACCCGGCGGCCTCGCGGGTCAGGCGCACACTTTCGACCACGTCCTGGATCAGCTTCTGCGCCCGCTCCTCCAGCACGTAAGCGCTTTCCAGCGGTGTGAGGTTGCGACCTTCGTGCTTGAACAATGGGCAGCGCAGGGCGCTTTCCAGCGAGTGAATGGCCCGGTGCACACTGACGTTGCTGGTCTGCAACTCGGCCGCCGCCCGCGCCAGGTTGCCGGTGCGCATGAAGGCCAGGAACACCTCCAGTTTCTTCAGGGTCAATTCTTCGTCGATCAGCATGGGGCGGACTCTTATTCGTATGGTTTGATTGTGCCCCAATCGACTCTTTTTGGAGGAGTTAATCAGTGGTGGGCTCAGGGGTAGCAGCAAACCATTGCACTTTGCAGCGCCAAGCCTGAGCCTGGGCACCTGTTTCTAAATGTGAGGTGGTATTGGATGTATCACGGGGAACGACTCAACGCCTGGACGCACCTGGTGGGGGCGGTGGCGGCGTTTATCGGCGCAGTGTGGTTGCTGGTGATCGCCGGGATGGCGGGCGATCCGTGGAAGATCGTCAGCGTGGCGATCTACGGGTTCACCTTGTTGGTGCTGTACAGCGCTTCGACGGTTTATCACAGCGTGCGCGGGCGCAAAAAAGAAATCATGCAGAAGGTCGATCACTTTTCGATCTATCTGTTGATCGCCGGCAGCTATACCCCGTTCTGCCTGGTGACCCTGCGCGGGCCGTGGGGCTGGACGTTGTTCGGGATCGTCTGGGGGCTGGCCGTGATTGGTATCTTGCAGGAAATCAAGCCGCGTTCCGAAGCGCGGATCCTGTCGATCGTGATCTACGCCGTGATGGGCTGGATCGTGCTGGTGGCGGTCAAGCCCCTGCTGGCGGCCCTGGGCAGCACCGGGTTCGTCTGGTTGGCCTCGGGCGGCGTGTTGTACACCGTCGGCATCATCTTCTTCGCCCTCGACCACCGGTTGCGCCACGCCCATGGTATCTGGCACCTGTTCGTGATCGCCGGCAGCCTGCTGCATTTCGTGGCGATTCTGTTTTATGTGCTCTGATCCCTGAGCAACCTGGATTCAATGTGGGAGCGAGCTTGCTCGCGATAGCGTCGGATCAGTCAGCATCGATGTTGACTGGCCCACCGCCATCGCGAGCAAGCTCGCTCCCACAGGGGGCATCTGACTTCAGAAATCCCCCCACAACTGCTGCGCCACGGCCAGGGCCACCACCGGGGCGGTTTCGGTGCGCAGCACGCGAGGGCCGAGGCGGGCGGCCTGGTAGCCGGCGGTCTTGGCCTGCTCGACCTCGGCATCCGACAAACCGCCTTCGGGACCGATCAGGAAGGCCAGGGTCGACGGTTTTTCATGACTGACCAGCGGCTCGGCCACCGGGTGCAGCACCAGCTTCAGTTCGGCCTCGGCCTGCTTCAACCAGTCAGTCAGCAGCAGCGGCGGATGGATCACCGGCACGGTCGAGCGCCCGCACTGCTCGCAAGCACTGATCGCCACCTGGCGCCAGTGCAGCAGGCGCTTGTCGGCGCGTTCGTCCTTGAGGCGCACTTCGCAGCGCTCGCTGAAAATCGGCGTGATCTCGCTGACCCCCAGCTCCGTGGCTTTCTGGATCGCCCAATCCATGCGCTCGCCCCGGGACAGGCCCTGGCCGAGGTGGATACGCAACGGCGATTCAAGTTGTCCGGCGAATTGTTCGTCCAACTGCACCCGCACGCGCTTTTTGCCGACTTCGGCCAACGTGCCGCGAAACTCCTGACCGGAGCCATCGAACACCTGCACCGCATCGCCCTCGGCCATGCGCAGCACCCGGCCGATGTAGTGGGCCTGGGCTTCGGGCAGTTCGTGGTCGCCGAGGCTCAGGAGGGTGTTGATGAAGAAGCGGGACAGTCTCATGTGTGTTCTCTCGATCGTTCCCACGCTCCGCGTGGGAATGCCGCCACGGACGCTCTGCGTCCGCTGTGAAAGTGACGCAGAGCGTCACGGGATGCGTTCCCACGCAGAGCGTGGGAGCGAGCAGTTCAGGGTTCAGCCCGGATCACGGAACCCAGGGTGAAAGTCCTTCGGCACCGCCACGCTGACCTTGTCCCGGGTGGCGATGTCGATGCCTTCACTGGCCACTTCGGCGAGGAAGTCGATCTGCTCGGGGGTGATGACATACGGCGGCAGGAAATACACCACGCTACCCAACGGCCGCAACAATGCACCGCGCTCCAGGGCATGCTGGAACACCGTCAGGCCGCGCCGTTCCTGCCACGGATACGCGGTTTTGCTGGTCTTGTCCTTGACCATCTCGATGGCCAGCACCATGCCGGTCTGGCGTACTTCGGCGACGTTCGGGTGATCGGCCAGGTGCGCGGTGGCGCTGGCCATGCGCTGGGCCAGGGCCTGGTTGTTCTCGATGACGTTGTCTTCTTCGAAGATATCCAGCGTCGCCAGGGCCGCCGCGCAGGCCAGCGGGTTGCCGGTGTAGCTGTGGGAGTGCAGGAAGGCGCGCAGGGTCGGGTAGTCGTCGTAGAACGCGCTGTAGACTTCGTCGGTGGTCACGCACGCCGCCAGCGGCAGGTAACCGCCGGTCAGGGCCTTGGACAGGCAGAGAAAATCCGGGGTGATACCGGCCTGCTCGCAAGCGAACATCGTCCCGGTGCGGCCAAAGCCGACGGCGATTTCGTCATGGATCAGGTGCACGCCATAGCGGTCGCACGCCTCGCGCAATAACTTCAGGTACACCGGGTGGTACATGCGCATGCCGCCGGCACCCTGGATCAGCGGTTCGACGATCACCGCCGCCACTGTGTCGTGGTGCTCGGCCAGGGTCTGCTCCATGGCGGCGAACAGGTTGCGCGAATGTTCTTCCCAGCCCATGCCTTCGGGACGGTGGTAGCAGTCGGGGCTCGGCACCTTGATCGTGTCCAGCAGCAACGCTTTGTAGGTTTCAGTGAACAGCGGCACATCGCCCACTGACATCGCCGCGATGGTTTCGCCGTGGTAGCTGTTGCTCAGGGTGACGAAGCGCTTCTTGTCCGGCCGGCCGCGATTGATCCAGTAGTGGAAGCTCATCTTCATCGCCACTTCGATGCAGGACGAGCCGTTATCGGCATAGAAGCACCGGGTCAGGCCCTCGGGCGTCATCTTCACCAGGCGCTCGGACAGTTCGATCACGGGCTGATGGCTGAAGCCGGCCAGGATCACATGCTCCAGCTGATCGACCTGATCCTTGATGCGCTGGTTGATGCGCGGGTTGGCATGGCCGAACACGTTGACCCACCAGGAACTGACGGCATCGAGGTAGCGCTTGCCTTCGAAATCTTCCAGCCACACGCCTTCACCGCGCTTGATGGGGATCAGTGGCAGCTGTTCGTGGTCTTTCATCTGGGTGCAGGGATGCCACAGCACCGCGAGGTCGCGTTGCATCCACTGGTTATTCAGGCCCATTTACAGTCTCCTCGAGGCGGCTCGCGGCGGGCGCGGGCAAAACAATCGCGCAAGCCTATGCAATGGCGGCCCTGGGGACAACCCATTGTGTCGTTGACGCTACTTTGAGCGAGGCGATAGACGCCGCTGGCGGCGCTTTGATGGCTGTCGTATTCTTCGCGGCTCTTCTGAGCTGTCTGGCTCGAAAAACTGAAACTACCTACGTTTACTCCGGAGTTCGTTGAATGTCTGCTGGTTGGCTGCGCGCCTGTGCGCTGGTGATGATAGGGCTGTTCAGCGTTTCGGCGCTGGCCAAGGACAAGCAACCGACGGCCATCGTCATCGGCGGCGGCCTGGCGGGACTCACCGCGGCCTATGAGCTGCAGAACAAAGGCTGGGCCGTGACGCTGCTGGAAGCCAAGCCGGACCTGGGCGGTCGCTCGGGCATGGCCACCAGCGAGTGGATCGGCAATGAGAAGACGCAGCCGGTGCTGAACAAGTACGTCTCGACCTTCAAGCTGAGCACCACGCCGGCCCCGGAATTCGTGCGTACCCCCAGCTACCTGATCGACGGCACCTACTTCACCGCCGCCGACCTGGCGACCAAGCAGCCGGCCACCGCCGAAGCCCTCAAGCGCTACGAAACCACCCTGGACGACCTGGCGCGCTCCATCGAAGACCCGCAGAACCCGGCGGCCAACAACACGTTGCACGCCCTGGACCAGATCACCGTCTCCAACTGGCTCGATCGTCTGCAACTGCCAGCCACGGCGCGGCAGTTGGTGAACCAGGAGATTCGCACCCGTTATGACGAGCCTTCGCGCTTGTCACTGCTGTATTTCGCACAGCAGAGCCGAGTCTATCGGGGCGTGTCCGACCGCGACCTGCGTGCCTCGCGCCTGCTCGGCGGCAGTCCGGTACTGGCCCAGGCGTTCGTCAAGCAACTGAAAACCATCAAGACCAACTCGCCGGTGTCGGCCATCTCCCAGGACAAGGACGGCGTGACCGTCAAGGTCGGCAGCGTGGGTTACCAGGCCGACTACGTGGTGCTGGCGGTGCCGTTGCGGGCGCTGAACAAGATCCAGTTGACCCCGGCCCTGGACGCCCAGCATCAAGGCGCGATCAAGGGCACCAACTACGGTTGGCGCGACCAGATCATGCTCAAGTTCAAGAACCCCGTCTGGGACAGCAAGGCACGCATGTCGGGCGAAATCTACAGCAACGCCGGCCTGGGCATGATGTGGATCGAGCCGGCCATGAAGGGCGGCGCCAACGTGGTCATCAACCTGTCCGGCGACAACGCCCGGGTGATGCAGGCCTTCGGCGACAAGCAGATGGTCGACCAGGTGCTGATCCGCCTGCACGCGTTTTATCCACAGGCCCGTGGCGCGTTCACCGGCTATGAGATCCGCCGCTACAGCACCGACCCGTCCACGGGCGGCGCGTACCTGGCCTTTGGCCCGGGCCAGATCAGCAAGTACTGGCGCCTGTGGGAAAAACCGTTGCAGCGTGTAGCCTTTGCCGGCGAACACACCGACACCCTGTATCCGGGCACCCTGGAAGGCGCATTGCGCAGCGGCCAGCGGGCGGCCAGCCAGGTTGAAGACCTGGCGGCCGGCAAGTCGTTCGAGCCGGCCAAGGTCGCTCCCGCCGCGGCAGCCGCCGCTGCCGGTGCGGTGGCGGCGAAGAAGGGCAACTTCTTCAGCAACCTGTTCGGTGGCTCGGATGACGAGAAGAAGCCGGAGCCGGTCAAGGCGCCCGAGCCGGTCGCGCCGCCAGCACCGACGCCTGCGCCAGCGCCAACCCCGGCACCTGCGCCGGTAGAAGCGCCGAAGGCTGCAGTCCCGGTAAAAGCCGAGCCGACCAAAAAGGCCGCGGCCAAAGCTACGCCGAAGAAGCCGGCAGCCAAGGCCCCGGCGAAAAAGGTCCCAGCCAAGGCGCCGGTGAAAAAGGCCGAGCCGGTGAAGAAACCAGCGGCCAAACCGGCGGCGACCACTGAGACTCAGGCTCAGTAACGTCCAGGCGTAAAAAAGCGCGGCCCGAGGGCCGCGCTTTTTTTGCTCATTTTTCAAGCATGAAATGCCCGGCTTGCTTGCGCGGTGCCGTGACATCGCACAGTTTACGATCGTGGTCCTACACGTCTTAGCGATATATCGGATGCTTCCCACAAAAGAGTCGGAAGGGAGCGATAGATTACGGCAAACGTTGCGTTCTAGTCTCTGCAAAACCAAAAGGCTGGGGTGTTTATGAGACTATTAACGGCGGCAATAACGGTGATTGTACTTTCTGGTTGTGTGTATGGTGAATGTAGAGATCCCCTTATGATTCCGATGATTCCAAAAAATGATCCGCAGTTAGCACACAAATGCTCCATCGATCCATATAGGCCTGAGTGCTCGGTAAACTAATAATTCACAATTTTCACCTCGTAAAGGCTGGAATTAATATGAAGTTGATAGCGGCTTTAATGCTATTGGCAGTATTCGGTGTCAGTGGTTGCACTGCTGATGGTCGTATGGTGCTGAAAAAACACGATCCTCAATTAGTTTATAGATGCGACATGGATCCTTACAGGCCAGAGTGCGTCAATAAGTGACTCTAGAGAGGCGGCAGTGAAAACGACCAAGTTTTAATTTCCACGTCCTCAAAGAAAATTTTGACCCGCTTTGGCTTGGACATACGTCCCGGGACGAAGCCAAAGCGAGCCCAGCATAGCTTTCCCGTTCGCCTGTCATGGATGACTAGGTTGCCGTCATCCTGAATGACCATACAAGCGTTGTACCAAAGCGACTTGTCAGTACTATGGCTACTTTCAGCAATCCATAAGCGTCTTCTGGATGGGTCATGGAGAAAGCCACTGTTGCTAATTACGAACTGTAGAGGCTCACGCATTCTTTTGGGGTGCAAGGTTTTGCTATATCGCTGGCTGCCATCTGCAACCCAGACTACAGCCTCACCATCTTTGATGACCAAATTCCCATTAGCCTGCAATACCAATCGAAATCGTCCATTTGGAGACTGGAGGTACTGCCCCGGTGACATTGTTTGATTGGGAGGCAGCAACGGTGAGCCACTTGTTTGAAATGGAGTATAAGGAACTGCCATGTTTTTCACCTTGTTCAATGAGTGTTGGAACTTTCATTTAATCAAGGGTAAAAACGGAAACGGCGATACATACATATTGCAGGGGCAAAAAATTTTGGATCATGATGATGGCCCCGGGGCACGGCTTCCTGTGGGCGCGAGCTTGCTCGCGATGAGATCCGTGCGGCCATCCCATGGCTGCCTGCCTTCTTGCCATCCCCCCGCCATTTCTCTTTAATCTTTCCTTAACCCACCCCTCCCAGACTGATGATCGTATTTCTCGATATTTCAAAGCGAAAATTTCCGCTTTAAATCGATAGATAACTCGCTAGTCTTGATCTCAGTTTTTACAGGATATGAGCAATGCAGCTTCGCAACTCTTCTTCTCGCTATGGCTGGGTCAGTATCGCTGTGCACTGGGGCGTTGCGCTGGTGGTGTACGGGCTGTTCGCCCTGGGCCTGTGGATGGTCGGCCTGGATTACTACAGCACCTGGCGCAAAGATGCGCCGGACCTGCACAAGAGTATTGGCCTGGTGCTGCTGGCGGTCATGTTGCTGCGGGTGGTCTGGCGGTTTGTCAGCCCGCCGCCGCCGACCCTGCCGACCTATGGCCGCCTGACCCGCGTCGGCGCCAAGCTTGGCCATAGCGCACTGTATCTCGGGTTGTTCGCCGTGATGATTGCCGGTTACCTGATTTCCACCGCAGACGGTGTCGGGATTCCGGTGTTTGGCTTGTTTGAAGTGCCCGCGCTGGTATCCGGACTGCCCGATCAGGCAGACGTCGCCGGTGAGGTCCACTTCTACCTGGCATGGGCGCTGGTCATTTTTTCCGGCCTTCATGCGTTGGCAGCATTGAAACACCACTTTATCGACCGTGACGCGACCCTCAAGCGAATGCTGGGGCGCCAAGCCTGATGTTCAACCTCGACTCCAAAGGAATAGAAAGCATGTTGAAAAAGACGCTCGCCGCCCTGGCAATCGGTTCTGCCCTGCTGTCTGCCGGCCAGGCCATGGCTGCCGACTACGTGGTCGACAAGGAAGGCCAGCACGCCTTCGTCGACTTCAAGATCAGCCACCTGGGCTATAGCTACATCACGGGTACCTTCAAGGACATCGACGGCAAGTTCAGCTTCGACGCCGCCAAGCCTGAAGCCAGCAAGATCGAGTTCAACGTGAATACCGCCAGTGTGTTCACCAACCACGCCGAGCGCGACAAGCACATCGCCAGCGCTGACTTCCTGAATGCCAGCAAATTCGGCAAGGCCACTTTCGTTTCCACCAGCGTCAAGCCTACTGGCAAGAACGCTGATGGCAAGGAAACCGCCGATGTGACCGGTGACCTGACCCTGCTGGGCGTGACCAAGCCGGTCGTGGTCAAGGCCACCTTCCTGGGTGAAGGCAAGGACCCGTGGGGCGGCTACCGTGCTGGCTTCGAAGGCACCACCAGCATCAAGCGTTCGGACTTCGGCAAGCAGAAAGACCTGGGTCCAACCTCCGACGCGGTCGAACTGTACGTCTCGTTTGAAGGTGTCAAAGCGAAGTAACCTTCGCGCCTGACAAAAAACGCCCCTGGTCTTGGGACCAGGGGCTTTTTTTATTACGCGGATTCGGCAACACAGAGAACCCTGTGGGAGCGAGCTTGCTCGCGATGGCGTCTTACCAGTCGACTTGATGTTGACTGACATACCGCTATCGCGAGCAAGCTCGCTCCCACATTTGGACATTCGGCCAAAAAAAGCCCCGGGTCGCGAGACCCGGGGCTTTTTCATGGCTTGGAAAAACTCAGCGATTGCGCGTCAGCAATGCCGGTTTCTCGCCCCGTGGACGGCTTGGCAGTTGATCCAGCTGTTCAGGTGTCGGGAAACGATCGGCTTTCGATTCCTTGTGCATGATCTTCGGCTGGTTGCTGCGTGGGTTCTGCACGGCGGGTTCCTGGCGAGGCTGGTCGTCACGGGCCGGGCGGCGTGGGCGGGTGTCGTCGCGACGGGCCTGGCCGTCACGGGGGGCGCCGTTGCGTGGGCCGCTGCGCTTGGCCGGTGGTGTGCCGGTAGACGAGCCGTTGCTGTTGCGCGGACCGTTCTGGCGACCCTGTGGCTGGCCACTGCGCGGTGCGCCTGCACCTGCGCCCTGTGCCGGGGCACCCGGACGGCGACCGCGGCCCTGGGCCGGTTTCTGTTGTGGCACGTAGTCGACACGGTTACCGAAGTTATCGACATCGTCATCCAGGAACTCGTCCGGGGCACGATCAGCTGCGGCGCGCGGAGCCGGGCGCTGCTGCTCACGGGCCGGGGTGCCTTCGCGGGGCTTCTGCTCGCGGGCAGGGCGTTCGCCGCGGCCATTGCTGTTGCTGGCCGATTTTTCCTTGCCCTTGTCCTTGCCTTTGTCTTTGCGACCGCCACCGCCGCCGTTCGGACCGTCGCCCCGTGGGCCACGGGCATTGCGCGGATTACGCACATCCGGACGTTCGCGGACTTCAGGTTTCTCGGCTTCGATGGTGCTGGCATCGAAGCCCATCAGGTCGCCGTCGGCAATTTTCTGCTTGGTCATGCGCTCGATGCTTTTGAGCAGCTTTTCTTCGTCCGGCGCGACCAGCGAGATCGCTTCGCCCGAACGACCGGCCCGGCCGGTACGGCCGATACGGTGAACGTAATCTTCATCGACGTTCGGCAGCTCGAAGTTGACCACGTGGGGCAACTGGTCGATGTCCAGGCCACGGGCCGCGATGTCGGTGGCCACGAGGATACGCACTTCGCCAGCCTTGAAGTCGGCCAGGGCCTTGGTGCGGGCGTTCTGGCTCTTGTTGCCGTGGATCGCCACGGCTGGCAGGCCGTGCTTGTCCAGGTACTCGGCCAGGCGGTTGGCGCCGTGCTTGGTACGGGTGAAGACCAGGACCTGTTCCCAGGCACCGGCGGTAATCAGGTGCGCCAGCAAGGCACGCTTGTGGCTGGCCGGCAGGCGGAACACACGCTGTTCGATACGCTCGACCGTGGTGTTCGGCGGCGTGACTTCGATGCGCTCCGGGTTGTGCAGCAGCTTGCCGGCCAGGTCGGTGATGTCCTTGGAGAACGTTGCCGAAAACAGCAGGTTCTGACGCTTGGCGGGCAGGCGGGCGAGGACTTTCTTCACGTCATGGACGAAGCCCATGTCGAGCATGCGGTCGGCTTCGTCCAGCACGAGGATTTCAACGTGGGACAAATCGACGCTGCCCTGGCCGGCCAGGTCCAACAGGCGACCGGGGCAGGCCACCAGTACATCGACGCCACGGGACATGGCCTGGACTTGGGGGTTCATGCCGACGCCGCCAAAAATGCAGGCGCTGACGAACTTCAGGTCGCGAGCGTAGACCTTGAAGCTCTCGTGTACCTGGGCCGCCAGTTCGCGGGTGGGGGTCAGGACCAGTACGCGCGGTTGGCGCGGGCCATGACGCTGGGATTTGTCTGGGTGACCGTTGGGAAACAACCGCTCCAGGATCGGAAGGGCGAAACCACCGGTTTTACCAGTGCCTGTCTGCGCCGCGACCATCAGGTCGCGACCTTGCAACACGGCGGGAATGGCCCGCTGTTGCACCGGGGTAGGCTGGGTATAGCCGGCGGCTTCGATGGCGCCGACTAAAGCCTCGGAGAGACCGAGGGAAGCAAAGGACATGAGTAATCCTGTTTTAGTGAGGGCCTGGCCCAATGGGATAGTCTTGCCGGGCGCGAATGACGTTCAACCAAAAGACGTCATCCCGTCCGGTCCTGCCGGGCCTCGAAGGCGGGTCCGGACAAGGCTCGCGCGGGCCGTAGGCGGCGCCGTAGCGGTGTCGGGATGCCTTTTGCAAGGCCGGGCGTCCGGGCGTGAGCCTGGCGGGAAGGCCGGAGTATAACAGAGCAAACGCCTCGCGCCGCTTTCCTGCTGCTCAACGGTTTATTTCAGTGCTGGCCCGGCCGGGCGAGGTGGCCTTGGTCATAGCGCCTGCGCCGTAGCGGGCGCTCAGTTCGGCATAGGCTGGTTCGCGCTTGAAACGCTTGAGTTCGGCACTGAAGCGTTGCACCAGCAAATCCATCCCGGCATTGCGCCGCACCGCCAGGTATTGGCTTTGACGGCTCACCACCACCGGGTTTTCGGTGATCTGATCGCCCAGCTGCATGTGTTCGAGCACATGTCGGCCGACCCTGCGGTCGGTGATGAGCAGGTCGATCCGACCCAGTTGCAACTTGCCGAAGTTGGCTTCGTGGGTGGGCGCCGCTTCACGTTTGAACAGGGTCGACTCACTGAAGGCCTGGCTGTACAGGTAACCGGGCGAGGTGCCAACGGTCAGGCCGCCCAGATCGTCGAGCGTGCGAAACGGATAGGGGCGGGCGTTGGCGTAGAACATCACGAATTCCACGTCCGACAGCGGTTCGCTGGGGTAAAGCAACAGGGCATCGCGCTCATCGCTGTGGAAAATGTCCAGCGCACCGTCCGCCAACCCTTGTTCCAGCATCGCCAGGCACCGTTTCCAGGGCAGGAACTGCCATTCCACATCGATGCCCAGGCGCTTGAACACAATGGCTGTGGTTTCGTAGTCCAGGCCGAGCATCTTGCCGTTCTCTTCGTAGACATAAGGCGCCCAGGGTTCGGTGACAATGCGCAACTTTTCGGCCTGGGCGGTCACGCTCAGGCACAAGAGAAGAAGGGTGGTCAGCAGCTGGACAATGACGGGCATGGGCCTGAGGTTACGACGAGAACTCATCAAATAGCTAGAGCGCTCTGGCCTGTGCCCTGGTGGCCTGTTTGGTGAGTGAGTCAACTTTCCTGGTGATAGGTTTCGGCCCCGTAGACCAGATAAATGAGTTGTGGGGTCGTTAGCCTGTGACCATTGGGCATCTACTGCGATCCCCCAGATGTCTGTGCTTAAAAAGAGGCCTTGGTTTTCGCCAAGGCCTCTTTGTACCACCGCATTAAGTCAATCAGCGCGGCAGCTTGAGGTTGTTCCATATCGCGAGGCTGGGCTCGGCCTGGTTAAGGGTATAGAAATGCAGCCCCGGTGCGCCGCCCTGCAACAAACGCTCACACATTTGTGTGATGACTTCCTCGCCGAAGCTTTGGATGCTTGGGGAGTCATCGCCATAGGCTTCCAGTTGTTTGCGAATCCAGCGTGGGATTTCTGCACCGCATGCGTCGGAGAAGCGCGCCAGCTTGCTGTAATTGGTGATCGGCATGATCCCCGGCACGACAGGAATGTCGACGCCCAGCTTGCGGATACGTTCGATGAAGTAGAAATAACTGTCGGCGTTGAAGAAATACTGGGTGATGGCACTGTTGGCGCCAGCGTTGGCCTTGCGCACGAAATTGCGCAGATCGTCTTCGAAGTTGCGCGCTTGCGGGTGCATTTCCGGATACGCAGCCACTTCGACGTGGAAGTGTTCGCCGGTTTCCTCGCGAATGAAGCTCACCAGTTCGTTGGCGTGGCGCAGCTCACCGCTGGCCATGCCCATGCCCGACGGCAGGTCGCCACGCAGGGCAACGATGCGCTTGATGCCGGCGGCCTTGTACTGGGTCAACAGGCTGCGCAGGTCGTCCTTGCTGTCGCCGACGCAGGACAGGTGAGGGGCCGCGGGAACTTTGACTTCGCTTTCGAGCTGCAACACGGTGTTCAGGGTGCGATCACGGGTCGAACCGCCGGCGCCATAGGTGCAGGAGAAGAAATCGGGGTTGTAGCTGGCCAACTGGCGGGCAGTGGCAATCAGTTTTTCATGCCCAGCATCGGTCTTCGTCGGGAAGAACTCGAAGCTGTAGCGACGGTCTTGGGACATGGTCATATCCTTGGAAAACTCGTAAGCCGGAGAGGCCTGCACATGCCTTGAGAGGCGGGCTTGTGTGGGAGCGAGCTTGCTCGCGATTAGTATCACCTCGGTCCGACAGCCAGATCGAGGTGTCTGCATCGCGAGCAGGCTCGCTCCCACAAAAAAGCCTGCTCCCGTGGGGGAGCAGTGCCGATCAGTAGCGGTAAGCGTGCGGCTTGAACGGGCCTTCGACGGTGACGCCGATGTAGTCAGCCTGTTGCTTGGTCAGCTTGGTGACCACGCCGCCGAAACCGCGGACCATTTCCAGGGCCACTTCTTCGTCGAGTTTCTTGGGCAGTACTTCCACGGTCAGGCGCTCGGCTTTCTGGGCCGGCGACAGGTCGGCGTATTTCTGGCCGAACAGGAAGATCTGGGCCAGGACCTGGTTGGCGAACGAACCGTCCATGATGCGGCTTGGGTGACCGGTGGCGTTGCCCAGGTTAACCAGGCGGCCTTCGGCCAGCAGAATCAGGTAGTCGTCGTTCTGTGGGTCGAAGCTGCCGGCGCCGGTGCGGTGCACCTTGTGGACCTGTGGCTTCACTTCTTCCCATGCCCAGTTCTTGCGCATGAAAGCGGTGTCGATTTCGTTGTCGAAGTGACCGATGTTGCAGACCACGGCGCGCTTCTTCAGGGCCTTGAGCATGTTGGCATCGCAGACATTGACGTTGCCGGTGGTGGTCACGATCAGGTCGATCTTGCCCAGCAGCGCCTTGTCGATGCTGGCTTCGGTGCCGTCGTTGATCCCGTCGATGAACGGCGAAACCAGTTCGAAACCGTCCATGCAAGCCTGCATGGCGCAGATCGGGTCGACTTCGGACACCTTGACGATCATGCCTTCCTGGCGCAGGGACTGGGACGAACCCTTGCCCACGTCACCGTAGCCGATCACCAGCGCCTGCTTGCCCGACAACAGGTGGTCGGTGCCGCGCTTGATGGCGTCGTTGAGGCTGTGACGGCAGCCGTACTTGTTGTCGTTCTTGCTCTTGGTCACCGAGTCGTTGACGTTGATGGCCGGGATCTTCAGTTCGCCCTTGGCCAGCATGTCCAGCAGGCGGTGAACGCCGGTGGTGGTCTCTTCGGTGACGCCATGGACCTTGTCCAGTACCGCGGCATACTTCTTGTGCAGCAGCTCGGTCAGGTCGCCGCCGTCGTCGAGGATCATGTTGGCATCCCATGGCTGGCCATCCTTGAGGATAGTCTGCTCCAGGCACCACTCGTACTCCTGCTCGGTCTCGCCTTTCCAGGCGAATACCGGGATACCGGCGGCGGCGATGGCGGCAGCGGCCTGGTCCTGGGTCGAGAAGATGTTGCAGGACGACCAGCGCACTTCGGCACCCAGGGCAACCAGGGTTTCGATCAGCACAGCGGTCTGGATGGTCATGTGGATGCAGCCGAGGATTTTTGCGCCTTTCAATGGCTGTTCGCCAGAGTACTTGCGACGCAGACCCATCAGGGCTGGCATTTCGGATTCGGCGATGATGATTTCGCGACGGCCCCAGGCAGCGAGGGACATGTCGGCGACTTTGTAATCGGTAAAAGCTGCGGGCGTGATAACAGCGCTCATGAAGAGCCTCCATTCGTAATGTATGCGAATGGGCGCCGTTGTGCGTTTAGTGTCCGTGCGGGCAGACCCGTACAAACAACGCCCCATCCGAGCCTGACAGGTCGAGCCTGCTGCAGCGCCCCTCGGACAGGTGGCGGGAATGGTCCAACGGGTGGACCGGGTAAAGCGGGGCGATTATAACGGGCTAATCGGATCTTCCAAAAGGGTTTCTGTCGGCAAATCGAAATTGCCGATGACCGTCATAGGGGCCGCGACGTAGAGCCTGGCCGTGCGCTCTGCCATGATGCAGCAATCCATCGACCAGACGCTCAGGAGTGATCATGAATTTCCACACCCGCAAATGGGTCAAGCCCGAAGACCTCAACCCCAACGGCACGCTGTTCGGCGGCAGCCTGTTGCGCTGGATCGACGAGGAGGCGGCGATCTACGCCATTGTCCAGCTGGGCAATCAGCGCGTGGTCACCAAGTACATTTCGGAAATCAATTTCGTCAGCGCTTCACGCCAGGGCGACATCATCGAGCTGGGCATCACCGCCACCGAATTTGGCCGCACCTCCATCACCCTGACCTGCGAGGTGCGCAACAAGATCACTCGCAAGAGCATCCTGACCGTGGAGAAAATGGTCTTCGTCAACCTCGGCGAAGACGGCTTGCCCGCGCCCCATGGCCGGACCGAGATCAAGTACGTCAAGGATCAGTTCAAGGATGATGTCGTCGAGTGAGATCGGCGGCGCTGTCATCGCGAGCAAGCTCGCTCCCACAAGGGTTCTGCGGTGAGGTCGAGACTCAGGTTTGCCACCAATTCCCCTGTGGGAGCGAGCTTGCTCGCGATGACGATTGCACATTCACCACCGATGCAAACAGACCCACCGCTATCGCGAGCCAGCTCGCTCCCACATTTTGTATTCGGGCACCACTGAACAGCTCCGGGCGCCGCGTGTCGTAGGTACATCACGCCACCGGTTCAGGAGCTGTATGAACACCCACAAAGATGGCAAGACCCCTGATCTCTCGGCTCAGGAGCAGCACGAAGTCGACCGCAACCAGCCTCCGCGGGCGGCGGTACTGCACGAGATCATCCGCACCCAGGGTGACCAGGAACTGGAACGCAGCATCGCCGCGCTCTGGTGGTCGGCCCTGGCGGCCGGCTTGACCATGGGCCTGTCGCTGATGGCGATGGGGCTGCTCAACTCGCGGTTGCCGGATCACGAAGGCTTCAAGGTGATCGCCAGTTTCGGTTACTGCGCCGGCTTTCTCGCGGTGATCCTCGCCCGGCAGCAGTTGTTTACCGAAAACACCCTGACCGCCGTGCTGCCGATCATGAGCAAACCCACGTTGGCAAACTTCGGTCGGTTGCTGCGGCTCTGGGGCGTGGTGCTGGTGGGTAACCTGTGCGGCACCTTGCTGGTGGCCTACGTGATGCTGCATCTGCCCATTTTCGACCCGCGCACCGACCAGGCTTTCCTGGAAATCGGCCGCAAGGTCATGGAGAACGACACCGGCCAGATGTTCGCCAAGGGCATCATTTCCGGCTGGATGATCGCCACCATGGTCTGGATGATCCCCTCAATGGAAAGCGCCAAGATGTGGATCATCATTCTGATCACCTACCTCATGGCGCTGGGGGATTTCACCCACATCGTCGTCGGCTCGGCCGAAGTGTCCTACCTGGTGTTCGCCGGAGAGCTGGCCTGGAAGGATTTCTGGCTGGTGTTCGCCGGGCCGACGCTGGCCGGCAACATCGTCGGCGGCAGCTTTATCTTTGCCTTGATCAGTCATGCGCAGATTCGCAGCGAGGAAGGGCCGCCCAAGGCCAATCGTTCGAGTGGGGATGGGCGGCGGGTTGATTCGCAATGAGGGGCGTGTGCGCAGGCTCCTGGTTCAGGCAAGCGGTTCTGGGTACTTCATATTGATCAGTGTGTTGCGGGTGTGCGATTTAGGATTGGACAGTCCGGTGGAACGCGATTCGTAATTAGCGATAACCCGCTCCAGTGCCTTGTTGAAGGCCTCTTTGCTGCGCACATCTTCCAGGTCTCGGACGACACCCTTGATCAGCTTTTCGTTCCAGTCTGTTTGACCGTTTAGAAAGATCGAAGGGTACAGCACGTACCGCACGACGTTATCGACGCGTGTAGCAAGGTCTCGCTGATTCATTTCCTCGATGGCGTGGCGCGTGACTGCGGATATCTCGCTGGACGCGCCCTTATCCCAGCGAGCGGCAGCCTGCAGGTACTGCATGAAATCCGGATCATTGTTGTGATTGAGCCGTTTAGCCAGCCATTCCAACTTGTCGGGTTGGTCTGCAAGTTGATCGAGTGTGTAAACGGCCATTCGGATTTGCGGACTTGGTTCCAGCCTGGTGGAGGTTTTATTAGCCTCTTGGATGGCGATTTTCAGTTGCGTCCACGCTTCCTGTGCCTGGCGCTTGAAGGCAATGACTTGCGCGCAGGTTTCGTCTCTTTCCAATTCCGGGCTTAGTTGCTCGAGTTCTTTGTCACTCAGTGCCAGCAGCGCTGCCTCAGTCGAGTCAAACCAAAAGGTTTGCTGTGTTGCATTGCGTGTGTCCAGATGGACCTGGACAGCCTCGCGCGTTTTTTCCTGGAGATAATTCTTTCTTTTCTCAGCCATGCTGAAGTTAAGCGTTCCAGCGAGCGGCCCTCTGTGGTCACCTTTAGGGGTATTCAGCGGAGCGACAACGGTCTGGTTGGCGTAGCCCTTCATCTGTTTGGCATTCAGCGCAGAGTAAGCCGCATGAGGCGCCCCGATGAATTTGTCAACGAGGGCCGATATGCCCGTCCCCCTTTGGCTTATTTGATCCGGCTCTCCACCTTCGAATACCAGGATCAAGTGTTCCTTTTCCGGGATCGGGCTCATCGGGTGAACCGGATTGTAGAGGGCGGATATCGGTGTGTTGTTCAGGATGCCACCGTCGGCAACCGCCGTGGTTTCGCCCGTTCGCTGGAATGGGAGCCCTTGCACGATCGGTTTACTGAACACTACCGGCAGCGCTGCGGAGGTATGCGCTGCCACGGCGATATCCATATCCGGGGTGGTCTTAGCGCTATAAACCAATAATTGCGCGCCCCCCTCCACCATGACGGTGCCGGTGATTTCCACGGACTTGATCTGGGGGATCTCTTTGCTCAGGACCTCTAAGTCGCCGAAGGTGACGAATTTTTTCTCTCGCACACTGTTGATGACTTCCTGGGCCTGGGAGGAGAGCGGTGTCGTTACGTTGTCGCAACGCTGTAAAAGCGCCGCGCAAGATTCCGTTCTGATCAGGTCCTCCAGCGGCATCCCTTTGGAACCCAAGCGTGGTACCAGATCACAAATCAGCTGTGCCAACGGGATCTTCTTCAGTTTCTTGCCGAAATTCGACCATCCATCCTGTCTGGCTGAAACATCAGGATCGGCGCTATTGAGCAAGGAGATGAGGGAAACCTTGTCTGAGATCCTATCGAAGTCCGCGTGGGTCATGCCGCTGGCGAGTAAAACAGCCGATATGGCTCCTGCGGACGAACCGGTGATCATTTCGATAACGTCCATGACACCGTTGGCTTCGAGCGCTTCCACGAGTCCGGAAATGACCACACCCTTGGCACCACCGCCACTCAGGTTCAGTTCTTCAATGGCCGGCCGATTCCTGCTGACTTTTACTCTACCGTCGTCGTACCGGGTGATTGATGTCGACCCATCTGGCCCTCCGCATAGCAACGTGCTACCACGTTCTGAGCTCGCTGACTCTTGGCTTCGGCAATCGGTTTTCTTAGGGCTGACCTCTTGAGGCTGCGACTGGATGTAGCTCTGGAGCCCGGTGGATGAGGTTGATGATGGTACAGGCATGCAGGTTCGTTCCTTGGACCCATGGAGTAGGGGGCCGAACTTTAAACAAAACCTGAAGGCATTTTCCCCGATGACTCAATTGGAAAAAATATCTGCCGCCGGCCCGCATTCGCCGGTGGACCTCAAACGAAGAGCTCTGGAACGGGGCCTCCAGCAGGCTGGTAAAACAACCTGCGCGTGCCGGGATATTTTCTTACTGAACGCGCAGCGTATTCACTCGTGGGTTGGATAGATTTCTCCGGCCGTCAAACAGCGACTGCCGCCAAGCGTCGTTGTCGATGGATAAAGAACAAGGCGGTCAATACCGTGAGGCCGCCGACCGCTGCTCCGGTCCAGGGTAGATCCGCCAGGTCGGCACCACTGGCCACCACCAACCCACCCATCCAGGCCCCGGCGGCGTTGCCCAAGTTGAATGCGCTCTGGTTGAGTGTGGAGCCGAGGTTCGGTGCTTCGTGGGCCTGGTCGATGATCAGCAATTGCAGGATCGGGCACAGGGCGAAGGCGAAGATGCCCCATAGCACCAGGGTGATTGCCGCCGGGATCACCGAGCGGCTGGTCTGGCTGAACGCGGCCAACACCAGCACCACGGCCAGGGCCATGCCCACCAGCGCAGGCAGCAGGCGCCGGTCCGCCAGGCGTCCACCGAGGAAGCTGCCGGCCGTCAGGCCGACGCCGAACAACAGCAGCATGACGGTGATGCCGTGGGGGCTGACACCGGTGATGTCCTGCAGGATCGGCGCGATGTAGGTGAACACGCTGAACAGACTGGTAGAGGCCAGTACGCTCATGCCCAGGGCGAGCAACACGTTGACCTTGCCCAGGACCTTGAACTCACTGGCCAGGTTGGCTTTGTCCATGGGGATTTCCTTGGGCAGCCAGACCCATTGGGCAATGGCCGCGATCACGCCGATGATCGAGACCGCCCAGAAGGTCGAGCGCCAGCCGGCGTATTGACCCAGGGCCGTGCCCAACGGGACGCCCAGCACGTTGGCCAGGGTCAGGCCGGTGAACATCATGGCAATCGCCTGGGCCCGTTTGTTCGGCGCCACCAGCCCGGCCGCCACCACCGAACCAATGCCAAAGAATGCACCGTGGCACAGCGCAGTAATGACCCGGGCGGCCATCAGCGTGGTGTAGTTCGGCGCCAGGGCGCAAAGCATATTGCCGAGAATGAACATCAGGGTCATGCCCAACAGCGTGGCCTTGCGCGGCATGTTGGCGGTGCCGATCGCCAGGATCGGTGCGCCGAACACCACGCCCAGGGCGTAGCCGGTGATCAGCAGCCCGGCCTGGGGGATGCTCACGGCCAGGTCCCGGGCGACATCGGGCAACAGCCCCATGATGACGAATTCAGTCGTGCCGATGCCAAAAGCGGCAACGGCCAAAGCAAGCAAGGCGAGTGGCATGCGCAGGGTCTCTGTCTGTAGTCTTGACGCTCTGATCAGGCATACGCATGCCGGCGCCCGGTTCTAGTGAACTTGGCAGCAGCAGAATTATTGGAATTGGCTTATGCGCAACTGAGTGCGGCGTGGTCGACTTGAAGTATAAACGATCGCGAATCAATTCATGAGCCCGCTGATCGTAGGCGCTGTCGAGTGAAACGAGGCAGCTCCTACGGGTGGGGGACAAGACAAGGAGCGTGCCGTGCTTGCGACGGCTTTGGTGTTGGTAGCGGCGCTGTTGCATGCGGCGTGGAATACGCTGATCAAGTTCAGTGGCGAGCGTTTGCTGGTGGTGGCGTGCATGGACAGCGTCGCCCTGCTGTTCGTCGCGTTGACCCTGGGTTTCGTGGCATTGCCGCCGTTGGAGATCTGGCCATGGGTCTTGGCCTCGGCGGCGTTCGAGCTGTTGTACCGTTATTTGCTGATCCAGGCTTATCGGGTCGGTGACCTGGGGTTGGTCTATCCACTGATGCGTGGCCTGTCGCCGCTGGTGGTGCTGGCCCTGACGTTTATTTTCGCTGGCGAAGCGCTGACGACCCAGCAGGTCATCGGTATTTTGCTGATCCCGTTCGGCATGCTTTGCCTGTTGTGGCAGGGCGGTGGCGGCGACCGGCTGCCCTGGTCGATGCTGCCAGTGGTGGCGTTGATCGGCCTGTGCATCGGTTGCTACACCTTTATCGACGGCCACGCCCTGCGGCGTTGGTCCCATCCGCTGGACTACCTGGTCTGGGTCACGCTGCTCAGCGCCTGGCCCTTCCCCTTGCTGGCGTTGGTGAGCAAACGACCGGCCTTCATGCGGTTCTGGCACGAACAGTGGCGGCTGGGGTTGGCGGTCGGATTCTGCGTATTGTTCAGCTACGCTCTGGTGCTATGGGCCATGCAACTGGGCTCGATCGCCGAAGCGGCGGCACTGCGGGAGATCAGCGTGATCCTGGTGGTGTTGTTCGGCATGCGCTACCTGAAAGAACCTTTTGGCCGGCCGCGGCTCTTAGCCTGCGCACTGGTGCTGATCGGCATGCTGGTGATGAAGGCCTGACCGGCGCCTGGCGCTCGTTTCTCTATAAAACTCAAAAAGGAAGTGCGGTATGACGGTTGCCCTGTGGTGTGTGTTGATTGCTTTTCTCCTGCCTTACCTGTGTATCGCGATCGCCAAGGCCGGTGGGAAATACCGGTTGCAGGATAATCACGATCCCCGGGACTTTCTCGATTCACTCGAAGGCGCTCCCCGGCGTGCCTATGCGGCGCAACTGAACAGCTTTGAAATCAGCCCGTTTTTCGCCGCCGCCGTGATCGTCGCGCACCTGGCCGGCAACGCCGAACTGGTCACCATCAACGTGCTGGCGGTGCTGTTCATCACCAGTCGCCTGCTCTACATCATTTGCTATCTGGCGGACTGGGCGATTCTGCGTTCGCTGGTGTGGTTCGTGGGGGTAGGGTTGGTAGCGAGTTTCTTCTTCGTTTCGATTTGAGCCTGGCGGCTGAATCGTCGGCGTCTGTGCTGGCCCTATCGCGAGCAAGCTCGCTCCCACAGTTGATCGCCAGTGGACACATAGCTTGTGTGCGGCTAGATCCAATGTGGGAGCGAGCTTGCTCGCGATGGGGCCGGAACAATCCAGCGCATCTCTTCAGGGAGTGGCGGCCACTGCATTCGCCACCTGAGGCACTTGCGGCAACGCCATGCCCTTGGGCCAGAGCATCCAGATCTGTCCCTGCTGTTTCATGTCCCCGGCCAGTTGGCCCGCCGCTTCACCCGTGCCCCAGAACAGGTCCGCCCGCACTTCGCCGCTAATCGCACCGCCAGTGTCCTGGGCGGCGACGGGGCGGTTCAAGGCGCTGCCGTCGGGGCGAGTGGTGGATAACCACAACAGGCTGCCCAGCGGAATCACCTTGCGGTCCACCGCCACGCTGTAGCCGGCGGTCAGAGGTACATTCAGCGAGCCTCGCGGGCCTTCGTTGCTGTCGGGGTTGCGGTTGAAGAACACGTAGCTGGGGTTGCTGGCGAGCAGTTCGGGAATGCGGTTCGGGTTGGCCTTGGCCCAGGCACTGATGGTGCCCATGGTCACGTCTTCTTTCTTGAGTTCGCCTTGTTCGACCAGCCAGCGTCCGATGGGGCGGTAAGGATGGCCGTTCTGGTCGGCATAACCGATGCGCAGTTGGCGGCCGTCAGCCAATTGAATGCGTCCCGAGCCCTGGATTTGCAGGAATTGCAGGTTCATGGGGTCGGTCAGCCAGGCAATGACCGGCGCCTTCACGCCGTTGGTCTCGATGGTGGCCGCGTCGTCGTATGGCTTGAGCACCCGGCCTTCGAGGCGGCCGCGCAGGCGTTTACCCTTGAGCTCAGGGTAGATGCTGTCCAGCGACACGATGATCATGTCCTCCGGTACACCGTAAACCGGAATATTCGCCGTGGCGGTCTGGGTGAGGCTGCCGGGGTAGACCGGCTCGTAATAGCCGGTAATCAGGCCGTTGGGGCTGTTGTCCCCCGAGCGCAGGCCATAGACGTCCAGGTTCTGTTTCAGGAAATTGCGTACATCCTGTGGGGTTTGCGGCACATTGGCCGCTGCCGCGCAGGTCGGGCCCCAGGTCGCATCGGCCTTGAGCCGGGTGCACGCGCTGCGCCAGGAACCGAAACCGGCCAGCAGGTCTGCATCGGACACCGCCGGCAGCGCCTCCCAGGGGGCGCTGACATAGGTGGCGAGGGCGTGGGTCTGAGGTTCTTCGACCTTTTCGCCGCGGTTGCAACCGGCCAACAGTGCCATCAGCGGTAGGGTCAATGCCAGGCCTTTGTGCCAGGGCTTGATGCGGCTGTTCATGAAGATTTCCTTTGCAGCCATTCGGACGCTGTCAGGCGCTCGAACAACCCGTATTGTTGATAGGGCCATTGGTCTTTACCGATGACCCGAGGATACTAACCGCCGTTTCCTGCCCCGAGGCCAAGATGTTTGTAAAACGATTTTCCATGGCCGTGCTGGCCTGCCTGATGTTGTCCGCCTGTGGCGGCGTCGATCCCAATTCTCCCCTGGGCCAGCGCAAGACGATTTTCAAGCAGATGCTCAAGACCAATGAGGAGCTGGGTGGCATGTTGCGCGGCCGAGTCCCGTTCGATGGCGCACGTTTCGCCGAGGGCGCGGCGCAACTGGACCAATTGTCCCATGAGCCGTGGAAGCACTTCCCGCAAGTACGCGAGCAAGACCACACCAGCGCCCGGGATGACGTCTGGCAAAAACAGGCGCGCTTCCAGGAGCTGGCCCGCAACCTTGAAGCGGCCACCGGTGAGTTGGTGACCGCCAGCAAAGTCCAACCGTACAGGGCCAGTTACCTGGGGCCGGCAGTGCAGAAGGTCGAAGATGCGTGCAGTGCCTGTCATAAAGAATTTCGGGATTATTGACTTGCCTTGAAGGATCGCAGGGTTCGCCAGCTCCTACAGGGATTGCATCCAATCTGTAGGAGACTGCGATCTTTTCAAGTTCACTTATCCAACTCATCCACCGCTTCCTGCAATTCCTTGCGGGAGGCTGCCAGCTTGTCCTTGCGTTTGTTGATCCGCTCGGCATCGCCTTTCTTCATGGCCTTTTCCAGGTCGGCCTGACGCCGGCTGACCTCGTGCTTGGCATCAAGCACCTTGTTTTCACGTTCCTTGCGCAAGGACGCATCGGTGCAATGGGTGGTGACTTCACTCAATGCGGTTTCCAGGCCTGCCTGCTGGTCCTGGTTGCCACGGGTCTTGGCCAGTTCGATCTGGTTGATGATGCCCTGGCGCTTGGCCGCGCAGCCAGTGAGTTCCGGGGTTTGCTCGTCCGCCAACAAAGGGGCGGCCATGGCGCTGCATAAGACCAGCAGGGCAACGGGGGACAGGAAATTCATAGCAACTCCGTAAAAAAATCGCGAGCGGTCGGTACAGATGCGCTGTTGGAACGCATGTTCGCCCCTTGGGTTCAACCGCACGGGGGGCGGATTAAAAACCGTCGACCCCGGCGGAGCGTAATACGTCACTCAAGGCCAGCACCTGCGGCTCGCGAAAAAAGGCGCTCAATTGCGCGGCGCGTCCCGGTCCGATGCCGACTTCGGCTTGCCATTGTTCAGTGCTGCGCTCGGCCAGCGCCTGCCATGGCCCTTCCAGCCGGGCCTCACCGATGGGTGGCAGGCCCAAGGCCTTGAGCCATTGCCCGAAAGGGCGTTGCCGGGCGCTGTCGAGGCTGGCGAGCAGGCGCGCGCTGGTGCGTTCGCCGAAGCCGTCAATGTTAGCAAGCTCGGCGGCATCGAGGGTCAACCAATCCAATAATCCGTGAAGCCTGCCGGCAGCCAGGAGTTTTTCCCAGGTGCCGGGGCCGACATGGGGCAGGGCGAGCCCGTGCTTGCCGCTGAGCCAGTTCAGGCGTGCGAGGAATTGGCTTTCACAGCCGGGCGTCGCTTGCCAGCAACTCAAGAAGTGGTGGTCGCTCGCCGCAGGAGCATTGACGTCCTGGCGCTCGAGGCTGCGCAGCACCACCTCGTCGAGTCGTGGAATGGTCAGCCCGGCCAGGCTGATGGCGACCCGATCGCCGGGGCGGATGTCCATCTCCTCCCAACGCTTGAGGGAACTGACGCTGACCCGGCGAATCCGCCTGTCGTCGAGCAGGGTCGGTTCAAGTTCCAGCACCGGGGTGATGCGCCCGGTACGGCCGACCTTGAAGCGCACCTTGCGCACTTCGGCCAGGGCCTGGGCATACGGGTATTTCCAGGCCACGCTCCAGAACGGCGTCCTGGCCTGCCAACGGTCGGCGGGTGGGCGGCGGCTCTGGCGCAGGACGATCCCGTCGCTGGCGAAGGGCAGCGGGGTGCGGTACCAGTGGGCGCGCCACCGCTCGGCATCCTTCAGTGTCCGGACAGGCTGGTTGTAGTCGCGGGTGTCAGCGAAGCCCAGCGCGTTCAGCGCGGCCATCCGCTCTGGCAGGGTGTCGGGCCCGTCAGGCCAGTCCCAGACGAACAGGCCAATGGCGGATGCCTCCTGCGTCGTCAAATTGTTGCGCGCCATCAAACCCGCCACGGTTGCGCGGGCGTTCAGGCTGCCGCGGCTGGCTTGGACATGGGCGTCCAGGCGCCAGTACAACTCGCCCTGGACGACCAGGTCCACGGGCTGGCGCAGTCGCTGCGCGATGGCGCCGATCTGGTGCGCACTCGCGGTCCAGTCATGCCCCTGGACGCCATCGCCGCGGCTGATCGCCTGATGCAGGCGGCCCTTGCGGTAAACCAGGGAGACTGCCACGCCATCGACTTTCGGTTGCACCCAGACGTCCTCTCGCCCGAGCAGCCAGGCCTCCACGGCGTCGGCGTCCTTCAGTTTTTCCAGGCCGGTATGGGCGACAGGGTGCCGCACCTTTCCGCCCGCTGAGCGCAGGGGGGCGTCGGGCGCCGCGAGATCGAAGCAGCGGCGCCATTGGCCCAGCTGTATGCGGGATTGATCATAAAGCTCATCGGCCACCAGCGACTGGCCTAGGCGGTGGTAACGGTCGTCCCAGGTGTCGATGTGTTGTTGCAGCGCGGCGATCTCCGCCCGGGCCCGTTCAGCGGACCAGTCGGGACAGGGTGCGGCTACCGCGGGGAGGGCCATGAATGCGAGACAGGCGAGGGCATAGAGGAACGGTGGCATCGAAGCATCCTTGCTCGGTTGAGTATCTGAAGGCTAGTCCGCGTCCCGGCTGTTGCGAGGGGCGGAGCGTTACCGGATTTTGCGGCGCCTGGTGGCAAAGTCGCGGCGGTACAGTCCCGCGGGATTTCGCCACGCAACTGTCCCTTGAACCCCTCAATGACCGGTGCAGAATGAGCCTTCGATCCACCTCTGCCTGGAACGCCCGAATGGACCTGCCGACACTCGCTGTTTTCATTCCGGCCTGCTTTGCGCTGAACATGGCGCCGGGGCCGAACAACCTGCTCTCCATCAGTAACGCCTCGCGTTATGGCTTCGTCCGGGCGTGCAGCGGTGGCATCGGTCGGTTGCTGGCGTTCGCGATCATGATCGCCCTGGCCGCGGTGGGGCTCACCGCCGTGTTGCACACATCGGAGCTGCTGTTCCTGGGGATCAAGCTCGTCGGTGCCGGTTACCTGTTCTATCTGGCCGTGCAGTTGTGGCGGGCCCGGCCCGAGGCCGACAGCGAAGCCGGGCTCGCATCGATGACCCGGGCCGGCCTGGCGCGCCAGGAGTTCCTGGTGGCGATTGGCAATCCGAAGGCAATCTTGTTGTTCACTGCGTTCCTGCCGCAATTCGTCGACCGTACAGGTACCGTCACCCAACAATTCGCCGTGCTGGGTGGCTTGTTCCTGGCGCTGGAGTGCATCGCCATCGGGTTGTATTGCTACATGGGCATTTACGCGCGGCGGCTGTTCGCCCGGCCCAGTGGCAAACGCCTGTTCAATCGGATGTGTGCGGGGCTGCTCGCCAGTGCGGCTTCGTTTTTGCTGGTGGCACGGCGGGCCTAGACTTCTGAAGGTATCTGTTGGAACCGAGGACATGGTCCCCCTGTGGCGAGGGGATTTATCCCCGCTGGGCTGCGCAGCGGCCCCAAATCAGTTGCCTCGGTGTGTCAGGTTAACGATGCTTGACCATATTGGGGCTGCTTCACGCCCTGAGCTCTTCCGTCAACATGCTTTCGTTGCCTCCGGTGCTCTTATCAAAGGCGAGTCGTGGCGGGCCAAGGCTTGTAAATAGACGCTCTCGTCATACTGGGATCCAGCATTCCAGCACCGATAAACGATCCTGATCCATTTAAAAGCCAGTGCCCTCAGGGCTGCTTGATGAGAGCAGCCTTTGGCCTTCTGCTGGCGATAGTACGCCCCTGCCCATACCGATTGATTGATGCTGTGGGCAGCCCACTCGACAAATGTCTGGCGCAAAAAGGTTGAACATTGATAGCGCCAGCGAACGATTTTCTTCTTGCCACTGCGCTCTGTAACCGGAGCGATCCC
>NZ_FOKH01000043.1:0-61264 GCF_900111955.1 Pseudomonas sp. NFIX10
CAGAAATGCCGATGCCTTCATCGCTTTTCTGGGCCTAGACCTGCGTATATCGGACTCAGGGAAAAAGAAGGGACGCCGCTGCCTGTCTAAGCGAGGTGACCCAGAGGCCCGTCGATTGATGCATAACGCCGCGATGTCGGCGAGGCGCACAGCGGCATGGAAGGGTTTTTATGAGGCACTAAGGGCCCGGGGACTCAGCACAACCGAAGCATTAGTAGCACTGGCCCGCAAGCTTGCCCGAGTGGTATTCGCCCTGCTGAAGAATCAGAGCGAATACTTACCGAAAGGCATTTAGGGGGTAGCCCTGCACCATAGAATCTCCCACATCTATGGTCCTCTCAGTTTCTGCAATACTGAATTTGGATGCGTGATTGGCTTGCCGCAATCTATTCGGCGTCGAAAAGATAAATTCGCGCCGCGATGAAAATCGCGCCTGACAGTCCTGATTAGGGTAGATCGGCTTTAGAGCCGTGTGGGAGCCCAGGTTTTCTGTCAGGTCGGTAGGCCGTTTACGTCATCTGTTATCCAGCATCGCAAAACCAGGTGGGTGGTGCTCGGTAACGCAGGGTCAAGCGTTCTGTGCGCTTGGCCCTGCCTCATATATTCCATGGGTGTGCGCTAAGGCCCAGGCTATGCGCGCCAATTTATTCGCCAACGCGCACACCACAACATTGCGGTGGTGACGAGCTAACAGCCCGCGTACCCAATCCGCCAAGTGCCCGGTTTGTTTATCCAGGTGATTGATAAAGGTCTGGCTGCATTGCACAAGCAATCGTCGCTGATTACGGTCGCCACGCTTGCTGATGCCTAATAAATGCGGCTTCCCGCCAGTAGTGAGCTGCTTGGGTACCAGGCCTATCGAGGCGGAGTAGTCACGGCCCCGTTTGTACTGTTTGCCGTCACCTATTTCTGCAGCCAGGGCGCTGGAGGTGATCGGGCCGACGCACGGCATCGTCATCAACCGTGTAGCCAGATCGTCTTCAGCGACCTGGCCTTCCAATTCTTTGGTTAACGCCTTAACTCGTTCATCGAGATAGGTGAAATGAGCGTGAAATTGCTCAAAAAGACGAATGACCGGCACAGGTGCACGGAGCTCCTCCAGGACTTTGGGCAGTTCTCTGATTGATTTGAAGGTCGGCTTCAAGCTAATCCCCCACTCAAGCAGAAAGGCGTGAATCCGATTGACCGTGGCGGTCCGGTCTCGCATGAACGCTTCGCGGGTCATATTGAGCATGCTGAGTGCTTGCTGAGCCTCGGTTTTTAGCGCAACGAAGCGCATCGCAGATCGACTGGCGGCTTCGCCAATAGCCTCTGCATCGACATAGTCGTTCTTGTTGCTTTTGACGTAAGGACGTACATGTTGGGCTGCTATGAGTTTGGGTTGATGGCCACAACTGACTGCGAATCGCCCCATGAAATGCGCACCGCCGCAGGCTTCCATAGCCAGGGTGCAAGGGGGCAGTTGAGCAATGAAGGCAAAAACCTGAGCGCGTGAAACCTTGGCACGGAACAGGTGGCGCCCGCGGTTATCTTGACCGTAGAAGTGGAAGCAGTTTTTGCCTAGATCCAAGCTGGTAATAGCAAGATTGTCAGTATTCATGGCGGCGGTCTCCGGTAGATCCCCCAGTGAAAGCTTAGCTTTCACTGGGGGAGGTCTGAGAGGACCATTTCATTAGGGGATTTGCGTCGTCCACAAAATCCGTGTGGGAGCGAGCTTGCTCGCGATAGCCATTTTCAGCCGCGCAACGAAATCACCGGCCAACCCCGCTTCTCGGCCTCGGCCCGAAGATTCGGATCCGGGTCCACCGCCACCGGATGCGTCACCGCCTCCAGCAACGGCAAGTCGTTCATCGAATCGCTATAGAAATAGCTGCCCTCCAACGAATGCCCGGTTTCTTCCAGCCAACGGTTCAACCGAGTCACCTTGCCCTCGCGAAAACACGGGATATCGGTGCTGCGGCCGCTGTAGCGCCCGTCAACCATCTCGCATTCGGTGGCGATCAGGGTTTCGACGCCCAGGCGCTCGGCAATCGGCGCGGTGACGAAGCGGTTGGTGGCGGTAATGATCACCAGCTTGTCGCCAGCGTCACGGTGCTTTTTCAGCAGTTCGATGGCCTTGGGCAATACGATCGGCTCGATGCAGTCGCGCATGTAGTCCTGGTGCCACTGGGCCAGCACGTGCATTTCGGTACGGCCGAGGATTTCCAGGCAAAAATTCAGGTACTCGGCGTTGTCGAGCTTGCCGGCCAGGTAATCCTCGTAGAACGCGTCGTTGCGTGCCTTGTACGTGACAGCGTCCAGAAAACCGCGCTCACACAGGTAATCGCCCCACGCGTGGTCGCTGTCACCGCCCAGCAATGTGTTATCCAAGTCGAATAAAGCCAGCCGCATTGCAGTTACTCGCTGAAAAATCTGAAGAAAGGCGTCCAGAATACGGACTTTTCACAAGAGTGCACATAAGCTAGGGGCGCTCGTTGCTGCTTTCACAACCTTTGTGGAACAATGCGGCGACATGCGTTTGCGAGGTTGTTGCCGTGATCGATCCCGATGGTTTCCGTCCCAATGTGGGGATCATTCTTACGAATGATGCTGGGCAGGTGCTATGGGCTCGCCGTATCAATCAAGACGCCTGGCAGTTTCCCCAGGGTGGGATCAACCCCCAGGAGACGCCGGAAGAGGCCTTGTACCGCGAGTTGAACGAAGAAGTGGGGCTCGAGCGAGAAGATGTCGAAATACTCGCCTGTACCCGAGGCTGGTTGCGCTATCGTTTGCCGCAACGCCTGGTCCGCACGCACAGCCAACCGCTGTGCATCGGCCAGAAGCAGAAATGGTTTCTCCTGCGCCTGATCTCCAACGAGCAGCGGGTGCGGATGGATTTGACCGGTAAACCGGAGTTCGATGGCTGGCGCTGGGTCAGCTATTGGTATCCGTTGGGCCAGGTGGTGACATTCAAGCGCGAAGTGTATCGACGCGCTCTCAAAGAGCTTGCCCCGCGCCTGCTGACGCGCGACTGACGACGGAGTTCGACCCCGAGCCATGCTCAATACGCTGCGCAAGATCGTCCAGGAAGTTAACTCCGCCAAGGATCTCAAGGCGGCGTTGGGGATTATTGTATTGCGCGTCAAAGAGGCCATGGGCAGCCAGGTCTGCTCGGTCTACCTGCTGGACCCCGAGACCAACCGTTTCGTGCTGATGGCCACCGAGGGCTTGAACAAGCGCTCCATTGGCAAGGTCAGCATGGCCCCCAATGAAGGCCTGGTCGGCCTGGTCGGCACGCGCGAAGAACCCCTGAACCTCGAAAACGCCGCGGATCACCCGCGCTACCGCTACTTTGCCGAAACGGGCGAAGAGCGTTATGCCTCGTTCCTCGGCGCACCGATCATCCACCACCGCCGCGTCGTCGGCGTGCTGGTCATCCAGCAGAAAGAGCGCCGCCAGTTCGACGAAGGTGAAGAAGCCTTCCTCGTGACCATGAGCGCGCAACTGGCCGGCGTCATCGCCCACGCCGAGGCCACCGGCTCGATCAGCGGCCTGGGTCGCCAGGGCAAGGGCATCCAGGAAGCCAAGTTCGTCGGCGTGCCGGGTTCGCCGGGCGCGGCGGTGGGCACGGCCGTGGTCATGTTGCCGCCCGCCGACCTCGACGTGGTGCCGGACAAGACCATCACCGACATCAACGCCGAGCTGGGCCTGTTCAAGACCGCCATCGAAGGCGTGCGGGCCGACATGCGGGCCCTGTCGGCCAAGCTGGCGACGCAGTTGCGCCCTGAAGAGCGCGCGCTGTTCGACGTCTACCTGATGATGCTCGACGATGCCTCCCTGGGCAGCGAAGTGACCACCGTCATCAAGACCGGCCAGTGGGCCCAGGGCGCGCTGCGCCAGGTGGTGACCGACCACGTCAACCGCTTCGAACTGATGGACGACGCCTACCTGCGCGAGCGCGCCTCGGACGTCAAGGACCTTGGCCGCCGGTTGCTGGCCTACTTGCAGCAGGAGCGCCAGCAGACCCTGGTCTACCCCGACAACACCATCCTGGTCAGCGAAGAGCTGACCCCGGCCATGCTCGGCGAAGTGCCCGAAGGCAAGCTGGCGGGGCTGGTCTCGGTATTGGGCTCGGGCAACTCCCACGTGGCGATCCTGGCCCGGGCCATGGGCATCCCGACGGTGATGGGCCTGGTGGACCTGCCGTACTCCAAGGTCGACGGCATCCAGATGATCGTCGATGGCTACCACGGCGAGGTCTACACCAACCCCAGCGATGTGCTGCGCAAGCAGTTTGCCGATGTGGTGGAGGAAGAAAAGCAACTGTCCCTGGGCCTGGATGCGCTGCGGGACCTGCCATGCGTGACCCTCGACGGCCACCGCATGCCCTTGTGGGTCAACACCGGCCTGCTGGCCGACGTGGCCCGGGCGCAGAAGCGTGGGGCCGAGGGTGTGGGCCTGTACCGCACCGAAGTGCCGTTCATGATCAACCAGCGCTTCCCCAGCGAAAAGGAACAGCTGGCGATCTACCGCGAACAACTGGCCGCGTTCCACCCGCAACCGGTGACCATGCGCAGCCTGGACATCGGCGGCGACAAGTCCCTGTCCTACTTCCCGATCAAGGAAGACAACCCGTTCCTCGGCTGGCGCGGCATCCGCGTGACGCTCGACCACCCAGAAATCTTCCTGGTCCAGGCCCGCGCCATGCTCAAGGCCAGCGAGGGCCTGAACAACCTGCGCATCCTGTTGCCGATGATCTCCGGCACCCATGAACTGGAAGAAGCCCTGCACCTGATCCACCGGGCCTGGGGCGAAGTGCGCGACGAAGGCACCGACGTGCCGATGCCACCGGTGGGGGTGATGATCGAGATCCCGGCGGCGGTGTACCAGACCAAGGAACTGGCGCGGCAGGTGGACTTCCTGTCGGTGGGCTCCAACGACCTGACCCAGTACCTGCTGGCCGTGGACCGCAACAACCCACGGGTCGCCGACCTGTACGACTACCTGCACCCGGCAGTGCTGCAAGCCCTGCAGAACGTGGTGCGTGACGCCCACGCCGAAGGCAAGCCGGTGAGCATCTGCGGCGAAATGGCCGGCGACCCGGCGGCCGCGGTGCTGCTGATGGCGATGGGGTTCGACAGCCTGTCGATGAACGCCACCAACCTGCCGAAAGTGAAGTGGATGCTGCGCCAGATCAACCTCAGCAAAGCCCAGGAATTGCTGGCGGAAGTAATGACCATCGACAACCCGCAGGTGATCCACAGCTCCCTGCAACTGGCGCTGAAGAACCTTGGGTTGGCGCGGATGATCAATCCGGCCTCGAACAAGACACTCTGATCCTGCGGCGCCCCTATCGCGAGCAAGCTCGCTCCCACAGTGGTTCTCGGTTGTTCACAAAATTTGTGTTCACTGACGATCTACTGTGGGAGCGAGCTTGCTCGCGATGAGGCCAGCAGTGACACAGCAAAACTAAGCCCTGACCTCCACCTCCCCCAAATGCCCCCCGTGGGGCCCGAAACTGCGCTCGACCATGTGCCGTGTCCCATCGGCATGGACAATCAGCGCCGTACTCGCCCGCGTCCCGTAGGCCGGGCTGGCAATGAACACACTCGATAGCAGCATCTCGGTCGCCAGGCCCACGCCCGTGTCTGGCAGTTCCGCCACCGGCGCGGGTTGAGGGTCGTTCAGCAGCGCCAACAAGGCCTGGGGCTGCGGATCGTCCAGCACCTCGCCCAGGGCCGCCCGGGCCTTGAGCAATTTGGGCCATGGCGTGTTCAGCCCAGCGTTCGACAAACCATAGACGCCCTCGGCCAGCCGCTGGGGCTGGGTATCGCGGGCGTTGTAGTGCCACAGCTCGGTGCCATCGCCGAGCAGCAGGTTGAAACCACCATACTCGTTGGCGCGGGGCACGATTTCGCCGAGGTAATCGGCAATCGACAGATTCCCGGTCAGGAACCGAGCGACCAGCTCACCGCGCGACTTGAAGGCCGGCAACTGACCCGGGTCACGGATATTGGTCAGGGCGGCAAAACGCCCTTCGGCGCCAATGCCGAGCCAGGTGCCACCGGCTTCGAGATCGCGCCCGGCATGGACATGGGGCGCGTCAGGCCATTGGGCCAGGGGCAAGGTCGGCCGGGCATAGAACTCGTCGCGGTTGGCCGCCACGATCAGCGGTTGGGCGTGGCCGGGTCGCCAGGCAAATACGATCAGGCACATCAGGTCGTCCTGTTTAAAATACCCATCCATTGAAGATAGAGACGAACACAGCCTCTGTGGCGAGGGAGCTTGCTCCCGCTGGGCTACGAAGTAGCCCCAAAATCCAGGGGCCAGTTTTTCAGACCAGTCAGCGGGATTTTATTGGGAGGGCTTCGCCCTCCAACGGGAGCAAGCTCCCTCGCCACAACAGCAGTCCACCCACTATCTCCAGGGTTCTCAGCCCACTCTACCCACACATCGCCCCGGCATCCATCGCCTTCAGTGGAGCCTGGGGCCCTGGATCCGTTACCATGCCGCTCTTATTTCGGGGATGGGCGGGGAGAGTCTGGTGGAATTTGTGCTCTATCTGCTGCTTGGCGCCTGCGCGGGGGTGCTGGCCGGGCTGTTCGGCGTGGGGGGCGGGATCATCATCGTCCCGGTGCTGGTGTTCAGTTTCACCCTGCAGGGTTTCGATCCGCAGGTGTTGACGCACCTGGCCGTCGGCACGTCCCTGGCATCGATCATCTTCACCTCGATCAATGCCGTGCGCGAACATCAGCGCAAAGGCGCGGTGCGCTGGCCGATTTTCGCCTGGATGACGGTGGGGATCCTGATCGGTGCCGGTTTCGGCGCGATCACCGCCGAAGCGATTTCCGGCCCGCACCTGCAAAAGATCATCGGCGTGTTCGCCCTGATCGTTGCCGTGCAACTGGCCCTGGACGTCAAGCCCAAGGCCAGCCGCACCGTACCGGGCAAGGCCGGGCTGACCGCGGCCGGCACCGTGATCGGCTGGGCCTCGGCGATTTTCGGCATCGGCGGCGGTTCGCTGACCGTGCCGTTCCTGACCTGGCGCAGCGTGCCGATGCAACAAGCGGTCGCGACGTCATCGGCCTGCGGACTGCCCATCGCCGTGGTCAGTGCGTTAAGTTTCATGATCCTGGGCTGGCACGATCCGCTGCTGCCGGCCCATAGTCTCGGTTTTGTGTATTTGCCGGCGCTGCTGGGCATCGCCTTGACCAGCATGGTCTTCGCCCGTTTTGGCGCGCGGCTGGCCCATCGCCTGTCGCCGCGCTTGCTCAAGCGGCTGTTCGCCGCCTTGCTATTCTGCGTGGGCTTGAGTTTTCTGTTCTGACGCAATCCTGGCTTAATCCCGAGGTGGCAGCGTCGCCCGGGCATTTTTGACGTTTACGAGGAATATCAATGCTGCCTTACCCGCAGATCGATCCGGTGGCCCTGGCCATCGGCCCGCTGAAAATCCACTGGTACGGCCTGATGTACCTGATCGGCATCGGCGGCGCCTGGCTGCTGGCGTCGCGCCGGCTCAACCGCTTCGACCCGACCTGGAACAAGGAAAAGCTCTCCGACCTGGTGTTCTGGTTGTCCATGGGCGTGATTGTCGGCGGACGCCTGGGCTACGTGCTGTTCTACGACCTGAGCGCGTACCTGGCCAACCCGACGCTGATCTTCGAAGTCTGGAAGGGCGGCATGTCGTTCCACGGCGGGTTCATCGGCGTGATGCTGGCGGCGCTGTGGTTCGGCAAGCGCAACAACAAGTCGTTTTTCGAGCTGATGGACTTTGTCGCGCCAATGGTGCCGATCGGCCTGGGCGCCGGGCGCATCGGCAACTTCATCAATGCCGAATTGTGGGGCAAGCCGACCGACGTGCCGTGGGCGATGATCTTCCCGCCGTTCAGCGACCCGGCGCAATTGCCGCGCCATCCGTCGCAGCTGTACCAGTTCGCCCTCGAAGGCGTGGCATTGTTCCTGATCCTCTGGCTGTTCTCGCGCAAGCCGCGGCCAACCATGGCGGTGTCGGGCATGTTCGCGCTGTTCTACGGGATCTTCCGCTTCATCGTTGAATTCGTCCGTGTACCGGATGCCCAGCTCGGCTACCTGGCCTGGAACTGGCTGACCATGGGCCAGTTGCTCTGCCTGCCGATGATCGTCGGTGGCCTCGCGTTGATCTGGCTGGCTTATCATCGAGCGCCGGCTGCGGCGGCCAAGGTTTAAAATTCGAACCCCGGGGCGCTGGCCCCGGGTTCAAGGACACAGGTAACCCATGAAGCAATATCTCGATCTGGTGGCCCACGTCATCAAGAACGGCACCAAGCAAGCCAACCGCACCGGTGTGAATACCATCAGCTTCCCCGGCGCCATGCTGCGCTATGACTTGCAGGACGGCTTCCCGGCCATCACCACCCGCAAGATGGCCTTCAAGTCGGCCATCGGCGAAATGTGCGGTTTTCTCCGTGGCGTGAACAATGCCGCCGAGTTCCGCGCCCTGGGCTGCAAGGTCTGGGACCAGAACGCCAACGAAAACGCCCAGTGGCTGGCCAACCCGTTCCGCCAGGGCGACGACGACCTGGGCGAGATCTATGGCGTGCAATGGCGCAAATGGCCGGCCTACAAGCAGATTCCCCTGAGCAACCCGGCGGCCATCGAGCAGACGCTGGCCCAGGGTTACCGACAGATCGCCGAAGGCGAAGAGAACGGCCAGGCCTACGTGGTGCTGTACAAGGCCATCGACCAGGTGCGCCAGTGCGTCGACACCATCATCAAGGACCCCGGCAGCCGCCGTATCCTGTTCCACGGCTGGAACTGCGCCCAGCTCGATGAAATGGCCCTGCCGCCGTGCCATCTGCTCTACCAGTTCCACCCGAATGTCGAGACCCGGGAAATCTCCCTGACCCTCTACATCCGTTCCAACGACCTGGGCCTGGGCACGCCGTTCAACCTCACCGAAGGCGCCGCCCTGCTGAGCCTGATCGGTCGCCTGACCGGTTATACACCGCGCTGGTTCACCTATTTCATCGGCGATGCCCACGTCTACGAAAACCACTTGGACATGCTCAACGAACAGCTCAAGCGTGAGCCGTTCCCGATGCCGAAACTGGTGATTTCCGAGCGTGTGCCGGCGTTTGCCAAGACCGGTGTGTACCAGCCGGAGTGGCTGGAGTTGGTGGAACCGGGCGACTTCTCCCTCGAAGGCTACCAGCACCACGCGCCGATGACCGCACCGATGGCGGTCTAAAGCTCACTGCTGATGGCTCCCACGCTCTGCGTGGGAGTGTATCCAGTGACGCTCTGCGTCACACAGGGACGCGGAGCGTCCCGGGCTGCATTCCCACGCAGAGCGTGGGGACGATCAAACACAAGGGCACTCAATGCCCATGACTGCGCCCCACATGCGAATGCTCCACCTCCGGCGCCACCGCCCCGCTCACCTCCAACCGCTGCAAGATCCCGCATTGATCCAGGTCCGGCCCTTCGCCACAGCGATGGCGCAGGTCGATCAGTTGCGTCTGCAGGGCCAGCAGGCCATCGATGCGGGCCTTGACGTGCTGGATGTGTTCGTCGATCAGCGCATTGACGCTTTCGCACTGGTCTTGGGGGCTGTCGCGCAGGACCAGGAGGCTGCGGATTTCTTCCAGGGTCATGTCGAGGGTGCGGCAGTTGCGGATGAACGTCAGCCGCTCGGCATGGGCCTGAGTGTAGACGCGGTAATTGCCGTCGCTGCGGGCCGGTTCCGGCAGCAGGCCTTCGCGCTCGTAATAGCGGATGGTTTCGACCTGGCAGTCGGTGATTTTCGCCAGTTCTCCGATCTTCATGATGCGGCCTCCGAAATAGGTGCTTGACCCTATAGTGGCTACAGGGTCTTTACTGTGCAACAGGCACTTTTCATGGACGTCACCCGATGAGCGATTCCCTTCACACCCACAAACCCGACCACGGCCATGATCACGGGCATTCCTGCTGCGCCTCGAAAGCGGCGCCAGCGGTGGTCAACCTCGGCAAAACGCCGACGGACGGTGCGCGGCTGAGCAGTTTCCGCATCGAAGCCATGGACTGCCCCACCGAGCAGACGCTGATCCAGAACAAGCTCGGCAAGCTCGAAGGCGTGCAGCGACTGGAATTCAACCTGATCAACCGGGTGCTGGGCGTGACTCACGATTTGCCCAGCGACGCGCCGATCATCCAGGCCATCGAGTCCTTGGGGATGCAGGCCGACCCGCTGGTCCCGGGCCAGAAACCGGAAACCAACGACCTGCCCGCTCCGGCCAAACCCTGGTGGCCGTTGGCGCTGTCCGGCGTGACGGCCTTGGGCGCCGAGCTGATCCATTTCACCAATGCCGCGCCCAACTGGGTGGTCGCGCTGGTGGCGTTGGTATCGATCCTCAGCGGCGGCCTGGGCACGTACAAGAAGGGCTGGATCGCCCTGAAGAACCGCAACCTGAATATCAATGCGCTGATGAGCATCGCCGTGACCGGTGCCGTGCTGATCGGCCAATGGCCCGAAGCGGCGATGGTGATGTTCCTGTTCACCGTGGCCGAGCTGATCGAGGCCAAATCCCTGGACCGGGCGCGTAACGCCATCAGTGGCCTGATGCAGATGGCCCCGGAACAGGCCACCGTGCAACAGGACGATGGCAGCTGGCAGGTGCAAGAGGTCAAGGTCATTGCCCTGGGTGCGCGGGTGCGGGTGCGCCCCGGCGAACGCGTGGGCCTGGACGGTGACGTGGTCGCCGGCCGCTCCACCCTCGACCAGGCACCGATCACCGGCGAAAGCCTGCCGGTGGAAAAAACCGTCGGCGACAAAGTGTTCGCCGGCACCATCAATCAGGCCGGCGAACTGGAATACACCGTGACCGCGGCGGCCGACCAATCCACCCTGGCGCGGATCATCCACGCCGTGGAGCAAGCCCAGGGCTCCCGCGCACCGACCCAGCGCTTCGTCGATCAGTTCTCGAAAATCTACACCCCGGCGGTATTCGCCCTGGCCTTGGCCGTGGCCGTCATCCCGCCGCTGTTCATGGGCGCGGCGTGGTTCGACTGGATCTACCGGGCGCTGGTGCTGCTGGTGGTCGCCTGCCCTTGCGCCCTGGTGATTTCCACGCCCGTGACCATCGTCAGCGGCCTCGCCGCCGCGGCGCGCAAAGGCATCCTGATCAAGGGCGGCGTGTACCTGGAGGGCGGCTACAAGCTCGACTACCTGGCCTTGGACAAGACCGGCACGATCACCCACGGCAAACCGGTGCAAACCGACTACGTGGCCCTGGACCCGACGGTGGAGAGCACCGCCCCGGCCCTGGCCGCCAGCCTCGCCGCCCGTTCCGACCACCCGGTGTCCCGGGCGATTGCCAATGCGGCGGTGGATAAGCAACTGGCCCCGCAGGCTGTGGATAACTTTGAGGCGCTTGCCGGGCGCGGCGTGCGCGGCGACATCGGCGGCCAGACCTATCACTTGGGCAATCACCGCCTGGTGGAAGACCTCGGCCTGTGCTCTCCCGAGCTGGAAGAAAAACTCTTCGCCCTGGAAAAACAAGGCAAGTCGGTGGTGCTGCTGCTCGACGCTACAGGCCCCTTGGCGCTGTTTGCCGTGGCCGACACCGTAAAGGACTCCAGCCGCGAAGCCATCCGGCAATTGCACGACCTGGGCATCAAGACCCTGATGCTCACCGGCGACAACGCCCACACCGCCGAAGCGATTGCCGCGCAGGTGGGCATGGATCAGGCGCGGGGCGACTTGTTGCCGGAAGACAAGCTGCAAGCCATCGAGGCGCTGTATGCCCAGGGTCACCGCGTCGGCATGGTCGGCGACGGCATCAACGACGCCCCGGCCCTGGCCCGTTCGGAAATCGGTTTCGCCATGGCGGCGGCCGGCACCGACACGGCCATCGAGACCGCCGACGTCGCGCTGATGGACGATGATCTGCGCAAGATTCCGGCGTTCATTCGCCTGTCGCGGCAGACGTCCAGCATTCTCAAGCAAAACATTGCCCTGGCGTTGGTGATCAAGGCGATTTTTCTTGGGGTCACCTTCGCCGGGCTTGCCACCATGTGGATGGCGGTGTTTGCCGACATGGGGGTGAGCTTGTTGGTGGTGTTCAATGGGTTGCGGTTGTTGCGCAAGTAAAAGGCCGGGTGGCCGGGCTGGCCTCATCGCGAGCAAGCTCGCTCCCACAGTGGTTCTCTGTCGCTCGCAGAATATGTGCTCACTGAGGATCCCTGTGGGAGCGAGCTTGCTCGCGATAGGGCTGCGCAGCAGCCCTTATGGGGCCGCTTCGCGGCCCAGCGGGAGCAAGCTCCCTCGCCACAGAAGCCGTGCATGGCAGCTCTCGTCAGCAGTGCAGTTCTCGTCGCAATGACGATCAGTCGCGCTTGGGCTCGCGGATCTTGTACCAGGCCACATACAGCGCCGGCAGGAACAGCAGTGTCAGCAGGGTAGCGATGATGATCCCGCCGATCATCGCGTAGGCCATCGGCCCCCAGAACACTTCCCGGGCAATCGGGATCATCCCCAGGCTCGCCGCGGCGGCCGTGAGCAGGATCGGCCGGCGCCGGTGTTCGGTGGCCTCCACCACGGCATCCCAGGGCTCGTAGCCGTCACGTTCGTATTCATCGATCTGGGTCACCAGGATCACCGAGTTACGGATGATGATACCGATCAAGGCGAGAATCCCGAGGATCGCCACGAAGCCCATGGGCGTGCCCGTCGGCACCAGCGCCAGCACCACGCCGATCAACCCGAGGGGCGCGACGCTCGCCACCAGGAACAGTTTCTGCACGCTGTGCAGTTGGATCATCAGGAAGGTCGCCATCAGAAACAGCATCAGCGGCACGACACTGGCAATCGGCCCTTGGGCCTTGCTGCTTTCTTCCACCGTACCGCCCGTGGCGACCTTGTAACCCACCGGCAGGCCGGCGGCGAACTTGTCGATATCCGGTTGCAGTTGCTTGACCAGGTCGGTGGGCTGGATCTCGTCGCGCACCGCGGCCTTGATGGTGATGGTCGGCTTGCGGTCGCGACGCCACACCAACGGCTGCTCCAGTTCATAGCGCACCGTGGCAAACGCCAGCAGCGGAATCGAGGTGCCGCTCGGCGTGACGATTTGCAGGTTCTGCAGGGTCTCCGGCGAACCGCGCTCGGCATCCTCAGCCCGACCGACCACATCGATCAGGTAGATATCGTCGTTGACCTGGGTCACCGGCGAGCCACTGACGATGCTGTTCATCAGCCTGGCCACATCATCGGAGGACAATCCCAATTGCCGCGCCTTGTCCTGGGCGATATCAATGCGCAGGACCTTGCCCGGCTCGTTCCAGTCGTAAATGATTTCGCCGATGTGCGAGTTCTTGTCCAGCTCGGTGGCCAGCTCGATGGCGTGCTTGCGCACCTGGTCGACATCCTTGCCACTGACCCGGTACTGGATCGGCCGGCCTACCGGCGGGCCCATTTCCAGGGCCTGCACGTAGCTGCCGATGCCGACGAAATCCTCGCGCAAACGCTTTTGCAGGCGCTCGGTCAGGGCGGTGCGCGACTCAAGGCCCTTGCTGACGATCACCAGTTGCGCGTAGTAGGGGTTCTGCAATTGCTGGTCCAGCGGCAGATAGAAGCGAATCGCGCCTTCGCCGATGTAGGTGCTCCAGCGCGCGATGTCCGGGTCCCCCTTGAGGGTCGCTTCCAGGCGGTCGACGGCTTTGCGGGTCTCGTCCATCGAGGCGTTTTGCGGCAGGTTGAGGTCCACCAGGATTTCCGGTCGATCCGAGGAGGGGAAGAACTGGTTCTGCACAAAGCGCATGCAAAACACCGCCAGCACAAACAGCAGTATCGTGATGCCGATGGCCCACCAGCGATTGCGCATCGCCCACAGCAAGCCGCCGTTGAACGCCCGGCCGATCCGCCCCGGCTCGGCACTGTGAGGCTTCACGTTGGTGCTGAGGATGTGCACCCCGATCACCGGGGCGAACAGCACCGCGACGATCCACGACACCAGCATCGCCACGGCGATGACCGCGAACAGGGTAAAGGTGTACTCACCGGCAGAGCTGGCATTCAGGCCGATCGGTACGAAACCGGCCACGGTCACCAGGGTCCCGGTAAGCATCGGGAACGCCGTCGAGGTGTAGGCGAAGGTCGCGGCCTGCTCCTTGGTTTCGCCTTTCTCCAGGCGCGTGACCATCATTTCCACAGTAATCATCGCGTCGTCCACCAGCAGGCCGAGGGCGATGATCAACGCGCCGAGGGAAATCCGCTGCATGGTGATGCCGCTGTATTCCATGAACAGGAAGACCATCGCCAGCACCAGTGGAATCGAACAGGCCACCACCAGGCCGGCCCGTACGCCAAGGCTGATGAAGCTGACGACCAGTACGATGATCACCGCCTCGAACAAGGCGCTGGTAAAGCCGCCAACGGCCTCTTCCACCACCTCGGCCTGGTCCGACACGGTGTGCACGCCAACGCCCACCGGCAGGTCGGCGGTCAGTTCGTTCATGCGCGCATGCAGTGCCTTGCCGAAATCCTGGATGTTGCCACCCTTCTTCATCGCGATGGCCAGGCCAATGGCCGGCGTGCCGTTGAAGCGGAACATCGGTGTGGCGGGGTCGACATAACCCCGGCTGATATCGGCGATGTCGGCCAGTCGATAGAACCGGTCATTGAGCCGCAGGTTGACGTTGGCCAGGTCTTTTTCCGACTGGAACTGCCCGGACGTACGCACGGAAATCCGCTCCGGCCCCGCGTCGATCACCCCGGCCGGCGTCACGGCATTCTGCGATTGCAGGCTCTGCACCACCTGGCGCTGATCGATGCCCAGCGCAGCGAGTTTGCGCGTGGAGAAGTTCAGGTACAGCACTTCATCCTGCTCGCCGAGCATTTCCACCTTGCCCAGCCCGGGCACGTCGCGAATCTCGGCGCGCACCTGCTCCACGTAGTCGCGCAACTGGCGCATCGACAGACCGTCGCCGGTGAAGGCGTACACCGAACCGTACACGTCACCGAACTCGTCGTTGAACCCCGGGCCTTGCAGCCCCTGGGGGAAGTCGCCACGAATGTCGTCGATCTTCTTGCGCACCTGGTACCAGATCTCGGGGATGTCCTTGGCCCCAGTGGTGTCGAGCAGGTACACGAACACCGTCGATTCGCCCGGACGGGTGTAGCTTTTGACGTAGTCGAGGGAGTCGAGCTCTTCGAGTTTCTTCTCGATGCGGTCGGTGACCTGCTTGAGGGTTTCTTCCTGGGTCGCGCCCGGCCAGCGGGTCTGGATGATCATGGTCTTGATGGTGAACGACGGGTCTTCCTCCCGCCCCAGGTTCATGTACGAGAACACGCCCATCAACAGCGCCACGAACATCAGGTACCAGACGAACGACTGATGCCGCAGGGCCCATTCGGATAAGTTGAAAGGCCCTTTCATCGTGCGTCCTCGTCGAGTTTCACTTTCTGCCCCGGCTTGAGGCTGTTCACGCCAGCGCTGACCACGCGGTCGCCGGCCTTGATACCGTTGGCCACCAGCACCGCATCATTGGAGCGTTCGAGAATCCGTACTTCGCGGGGGGAGACGGTCTGGTTCTGCGGGTCGATGAGCCAGATGCGCGCCTTGCCGTCGATCTCTTGCAGGGCGCTGAGCGGCAGCTCGATGCGCGGTTCGATGGTCGAGCTCAGGGTCACGCTGATGGCCGTGCCCAGGCGAAAGCCTGGCGGTGTGTCGGTCAGCGTCAGGCGCGCGCGGCGGGTGCGGGTAGCGCTCTGGGCCTGGGGTTCGATCTCGCGCACGATGGCGCTGGTGTGGACAGTCGGGTCCAATTGCGCCGCGACCTCGAACACCACGTCCGCGGGCAGGCGCTCGACCAGCCCGGCCGGCAGGTCGATCACCGCTTCCTTGACGTCCGGGCGGGCCAGGGTCACCACTTGTTGGCCGGCGGTGACCACCTGCCCGGCTTCGGCATTCCAGGCAGTGACGATGGCGTCGTGGTCGGTACGCAGCTCGCTGTAGTTGAGCTGGTCGCGGGCCTGCTCCACCGAGGCCCGGGCCTGTTCGAGAGAGGCGCCGGTGGTTTTCAGATCGGTCTGGGCGATGTCCAGTTGCGCCTGGGCCCCAACGCCACGGTCGAACAATTGCTGCTGGCGACGGGCATTGGCCTGGGCATTGATGTACTGCGCCTCGATCCGCGCCAGATCGCCCTGGGTGGCGCGCAACTGATTCTGCTGGTCGGTGGGGTCGAGCGTGGCGAGCAAGTCGCCCTTCTTCACTTCAGCGCCGACATCGACATTGCGGCTGGCGATGCGGCCAGGCACGCGGAAACCCACGTTGCTCTCGTATCGCGCCTGGATATTCCCGGCGAACCGCCCGAGTGCCTGCTGGTCAAGGGCCCGGACCTCAACGGACAACACCGGGCGCACCGGTTCGGGCGGCGCTTCTTCCTTGGAGCAGGCGGCCAGCAACAGGCCGGCCGAGATCATCCACAAACGCTTCATGGCTGGGCTCCCGGGGTGGTTTTTCCATAGGTGTCTTCAGCGATCTCGACGCCTACGCCGGGGTGCAGCAACTGCCCGCCTGCGGTGACGACTTTCTCACCGCCCTTGAGGCCGTCGCTGATGATGACCTTGCCGGTCAGGTAGCGGCCGACCGTCACCGTTTGCAACTGCGCCTTGCCCTCGCCGTCCACCAGCCATACAGCCGGCTCACTGAGGTTCTTGGTCAGGGCCGACCAAGGCAGCTCGAAAGCGGTCTTGCCGGCGGACTTGGCGGTGGCGCTGACCACCGACCCCAGGCGCATGCCTTCGGGCAGATCATTGAGGGTGACCTTGACCTGCACAGTGCCGGTCTGGGCAGACACCGCCGGGGTGATTTCGCGCACCGTGCCGGTGGTCTTGATGGCGGGGTCATCCAGCAGACTGATGGTGATTGCAGGGTCCGACGGCGGTTCGCTCAACAGCGATTCGTAGACGTTGAACACCGCGTCGCGCTCGCCGTCCCGGGCCAGGCTGAAGATCGGCTCCGTGGCCTGCACCACCTGGCCGACTTCCGCCTGGCGCGCGGTGATGATGCCCGGTGCCTCGGCAATCAGCGCGGTGTAGCTCAGTTGCTCACGGGCGTTGGCCAATTGGGCCTGGGCGGCGGCCAGCGCACTCTGGCTGCTGCGCAGTTGAGCCTGGGCCGCGTCGTATTCGCTCTGGCTGGTGTAGCCCTTGGGCAGGAGTTTCTGCTGGCGTACGAACGCCGCGGCACTCTGCTTGACCCGCGCCTGCTCGGCGGCCACCTGGGCCTCGGCGGAATCGACGTTGGTCTGCAGGTCCCGGGGATCGAGCCGGGCCAGCACTTGCCGGGCCGAGACCCGGTCACCGACATCGGCCTTGCGCTCGATGATCTTGCCGCCCACACGAAACGACAGATCGGTCTGCACCCGCGCCTGGACATCGCCGGTCAGGGTCACCGAAGCTGCGTATTCACTGGGCACGGCTTGCTGCACGAAAACCCGTGGCAGGGCTTTTTCTTCGGGCTTTTTATCACCGCACCCCGTCAACAATGCACACACGCCCAAACCAACAACCCATTTGATTCCGGGACCAGTCATGCAGACTCCTTTGCGTTGTACGGACGTACCAGTGACGATACGACTGTGAGCTTAGAACAGGGTTCACTGAAAGCACAGCAATCGGGCAGACTTGCTCCTGACGCCCGTGCAAGGAAACAGGCATGCTCAAGACATTGGCGGTGGCCAACTACCGCTCGATCAATAAATTGGTCATTCCCCTGGGCCGGCTGAACCTGATCACCGGCCCCAACGGCAGCGGCAAATCCAATCTGTACCGCGCCCTGCGCCTGCTGGCCGAGACGGCCCAGGGTGGGGTGGTCAACGCCCTGGCCCGTGAAGGCGGACTCGACTCGACCTTCTGGGCCGGCCCGGAGGAAATCAGCCGCCGCATGCGCAACGGCGAGGTGCCGGTCCAGGCGATTGTGCGCCAGGGCACCAAGCGCCTGCGCCTGGGTTTCGCCGGGGAAGACTTCAGCTATTCGATCGCCCTGGGCTTGCCGGAGCCCAGTCGTTCAGCGTTCTCACTGGACCCCGAAATCAAGCGCGAATGCATCTGGGCCGGCCCGGTGTTTCGGCCCGCCAGCCTGCTGGTGGACCGCAACGGGCCGATGATCCGTGCCCGCGAAGGCCGCTCCTGGGATGTGCTGGCACTGCACACGCCCACCTTCGACAGCCTGTTCGACCAGGTCGGCAGCCTGCGCACTTCGCCGGAGGTCCTGCAGATGCGCGAGTTTATCCGTCGCTGGCGCTTCTATGACCATTTTCGCAGCGACGCCGACGCCCCGGTGCGCCAACCGCAACTGGGCACCCGCACGCCAGTGCTGCACCACGACGGACGCGACCTGGCCGCCGCCCTGCAGACCATCCTTGAAATCGGTGACGACGAAGCCCTGCATGCCGCCATCGGCGACGCGTTCCCCGGTGCCCGCCTGAACATCGAGAAACTGCAAGGCGGACGTTTCGCCATCGCGTTTCAACAACATGGCCTGCTGCGGCCACTGTCCGCCGCCGAACTGTCGGACGGGACCCTGCGCTACCTGTTGCTGGTGGCCGCCCTGCTCACCCCTCGACCGCCTTCGCTGATGGTGCTCAACGAACCGGAAACCAGCCTGCACCCGGACCTGTTGCCGGCCCTGGCGCGGTTGATCATCCGCGCCTCGGCAAATTGCCAGGTCTGGGTCGTGTCCCACGCCACGCGCCTGATCGCCGCCCTGGAACAGGATGAGCAATGCAATTGCATCGTGCTGGAGAAAGACCTTGGACAGACCGGGATAGTCGGGCAGCGGGCGTTGGATGAGCCGGCGTGGCACTGGCCGGATTGAGTGGCGCCTGTAAACCGGATCGCGAGCAAGCTCGCTCCCACATACAATTTCCCCTGTGGGACGAGCTTGCTCGCGAAGGCGCTCTGACGGTCTACACAACCCTCAGAGAATCACCCCTGCCATTTGCCACCCTCGACAATCACACTCTCCGGCTTGGTGTCATCGCTCAGTTCCTTGCGCACGTATTGGTCGTACAGCTTGAGCAGGTACTTCTCTTCACCCAGCTTCGCCAACTCGGCATTGACCCAATCACGCAGCTCGATGTTGCCCTTCTTCACCGCCGGCGCAATCGGCGCTTCGGCGCCCAGTGTCTGCTCCAGCACGCGATAGCCGGGGTTCTGCTTGGCCCAACTGAATAGCACCAGATTGTCCTGGGCATAGGCATCGCCACGCCCGTTGGCCAGGGCTTGCAAGGACTCGGAATTTTTCTCGAACTTGAGCAGTTTCCAGTCCGGGTGATTTTTGGTCAGCCAGATGTCCGCCGTGGTGCCGGTGGTGACGATGGTGGTGCGGCTCGCCAGGTCATCGAGGCTTTTCACCGCGCTGGCTTGTGGCACCAGCGCCTGCACCGCGACTTTCAGGTTCGGGTTGGTGAATTCCACCGCCTCCTTGCGCTCCGGGGTCACCGTCATGTTGGCCAGGATCAGGTCGACCTTGTCACTTTGCAGGAACGGAATCCGGCTCGCCGGTTCGACCGCGACGAACTCGACCTTGTTTTCATCGCCAAGCAGGTCCTTGGCGAATCGACGACCGATGTCGGTATCGAAGCCGACATAACGCCCCGCTTCATCGACGAAGCCAAACGGTGGCTTGTCGGTGAAGACGCCGACGATCAATTTGTCCCGCGCCTTGATTTTGTCCAGGTAGCTGGTCGATGCGGCGCTTGGGCTGGCAACGTTCGGCTTCGGCGGCTCTTCGGTTTTATTGCAGCCGGCCAGCAAAGCGGCGGCGAGCAACGGCAGTAGCAGCAGAGAAGACTTGGCAGTTTTCATGACAGTTCCAGTTCCTTTGTTTGAGTCGTTTTGGGTAGTGCGGCGACGTAGGAGAACTTCTCCAGGAACTGCTGCGCTCGTGCGGTTTGCGGGTTCGTAAAGAAAATCTCGGGAGGGTTTTGTTCAAGGATCCGCCCGGCGTCCATGAACACGATGCGGTCAGCCACGGCGCGGGCGAAGGCCATTTCGTGGGTGACGATCAACAGCGTCATGCCTTCGCGGGCCAGGCCCTGGATGACGTCCAGCACTTCCTTGACCATTTCCGGGTCGAGGGCGGCGGTGACCTCATCGAACAACATGACCTTGGGGTTCATGCACAGCGAACGCACGATGGCGATGCGTTGCTGCTGACCGCCGGAGAGTTGGCGGGGAAAGGCATCGCGCTTGTCCAGCAGCCCCACCCGCGCCAGCAAGGCTTCGGCCTGGCCGCGCGCTTCGCGACGGTCGCGTTTTTGCACTTTGACCGGGCCGAGCAGCAGGTTATCGAGCACGCTCATGTGCGGGAACAGGTGATAGCTCTGGAACACCATGCCGATCTGCTGCCGCACTTCGCGCCAGTCGGTGCCCTTGTCCAGCAACTCGCGACCGGCGAATGCCAAGCTGCCGCTGTGGGCCACTTCCAGCCCGTTGAGACAACGCAGCAAGGTACTTTTGCCGCAACCACTGGGGCCGAGGATGACGATCACTTCGCCCGACTGCACTTGCAGGTCGATGCCATCCAGCACCTGCTGCTCACCGAAAAACTTGTTGAAACCCTTGAACTCGATCAATGCGCTCATGCTTGCGTCCAGCGCCGCTCCAGCACGCGGGAAGCGGCCGAAAGCGGGTAGCAGATAAAAAAGAAAAACAGGAACAGCGCGCCGTAGATCAGCACGGACTCGTAGGTGCGCTCGATGATCTGCTGGCCGACCTTGATCACGTCCACCACGCCGATCAGCACGGCCAGGGAGCTGGTCTTGATGATGCGCGTGTAGACGTTGATGGTCGGCGGAGTCATGCGTCTGAGCGCTTGCGGCAACAGCACATGGCCGTAGAGTTGCGGACCGTTCAGGCCAATGGACAAGCCCGCCTCGCGCTGGCCGCGCGGCAGCGAATGCAATGCACCGCGTACCACTTCACCCACCTCACTGGCACCCCACAACGACAACACCAGGACCGCGCACCAGAAGCTTGGAAGGCTCAGGCCGAAAAAGATCGGCAGGCCAAAGAACAGCAGGTACAACCAGACCAGCACCGGGATCGCTCGGAACAACTCCAGGTAGACCCGCAGAACGACATCCACGCCTTTGACGCCCAACGTCCGCAACACCCCATAAAGCACGCCGCCCACGGTGCTGAGGGCGATGCTCAGGAAGGAAATCGACAAGGTTTGCGCGGCGCCCTTGCCCAGTTGCGGCAACGACACCCACAGCAACTCAAGACCCGAACTGGCCATGCTGGAGCCTCCTTTCCAGGCGGCTGAGCAGCAGCGACAGCGGCAAGAACAGCAGCACGCAAATCAGCGTCAGCACGGCGAGCATTTCGTAGGTCTTGTAGTAGAGCGCGATGTAGCTTTTGGTGGTGTAGAGAATCTCCGGCACCGCCACGGCCGAGACCACGGTGGTCTCCTTGAGCAGGAAAATGAAGTTGGCGAACAGCGACGGCAGGCTGAGGATCCCGGCCTGCGGCAGGATCACGTAGCGCAGCAACTGCCCGTGGGACAGGCCGATGGAACGACCGGATTCCAATTGCGCCTGAGGCACCGCGTCCACGCCCGCACGCAGCACTTCCGTGAGATAGGCACCGCCGAGGAACGTCATGGTGATGATCGCCGCCGCAAACCCCGACACCTTGATGCCCAGCGCCGGCAAGGCGAAGTAGACGAAGAACAACTGGATAAGCAATGGCGTGTTGCGGGCCAGCTCCACATACAGCCCCACCAGGCGTTGCAGGTAAGGTGTGCGCGACACCAGGATCGTTGCGTTCACCAGCGCCACCAGCAGCGAGGTGGCGATAGCGATAAGGCCAACTTGCAGCGTCACGCCCACGGCCTTGAGAAACGCCGGGAGGGTGCTGAGGATAAAAGCGTAATCGAAGTTCATTGAACATCCTGGGCGCCACTCGGTAAGCGGCGGTCGTGCAGTCCATGGGCAGCGGATAGCTGCTCGGCAGGCACTAACTTTAATGGCATAAGAACTGTAATTTAAATACCGTTAAAGCATATTGATATCACGCAAAAAACTATCCCCTGGATTTGCTGCGAAGAGCAAAGACGACTATTTTCCTTGCGCCGCAGGGAGGATCTTTTTCGACATCCCCCTCACCATTACAAGGAAGAAACATGGCTGACATAAAAGTGCCGCAGCGACTGGAACCGCAGGACATATTGAAATTGTTGATGGCGTTGCGCAGGGCGTTGAAGAGCGGGGCGGCCTGATCCATCCCCTGGGGGAGCAAGCTCCCACAATAAAAAACGCCGACGCTGTATCAGCCGTCGGCGTTTGAAACCATGAAAGGGTTGACCGCGCGAATCAGAACGCCGGCAGTACCGCGCCGCTGTATTTCTTCTCGATGAACGCCTTCACTTCAGGGCTGGTCAGGGCCTTGGCCAGTTTCTGGATGGCCGGGCTGTCCTTGTTGTCCGGACGGGCCACCAGGAAGTTGACGTAAGGCGAATCCGAACCTTCGATCAGCAAGGCATCCTTGGCCGGGTTAAGACCCGCTTCCAGGGCATAGTTGGTGTTGATCAGGTCCAGGTCGACCTGGTCCAGCACCCGCGGCAGCATGGCCGATTCCAGTTCCTTGAACTTGAAGTTGTGCGGGTTCTTGGCGATGTCTTTCGGCGTCGCCAAAGCGTTTTTCGGGTCTTTCAACTCGATCAGGCCAGCCTTCTGCAACAGGATCAGCGCACGGCCGCTGTTGCTGCCTTCGTTGGGCAGCGCGATGGTCGCGCCGTTTGGCAGGTCAGCCAGCTTCTTGTACTTCTTCGAGTAGCCACCGAACGGTTCGACGTGAACACCGATCACGGTCACCAGGTTCGTGCCTTTGCCTTCGTTGAAGTTCTTCAAGTACGGCAGGGTCTGGAAGTAGTTGGCATCCAGGCGTTTCTGATCAACCTGCACGTTGGGTTGGACATAGTCGGTGAAGACCTTGATTTCCAGGTCCACGCCTTCCTTGGCCAGGGTTGGCTTGATCAGCTCGAGGATTTCAGCGTGGGGCACCGGTGTGGCGGCCACGACCAGTTTCTCCGCGGCCTGGGCCAGGCCCGACGCCAGGGCTGCCGCCAATGCGGTGAACAACAGAACCTTTTTCATGCAGTGTCCTTATCGAAAATCACAGTCGTCATGGACGACGGCTAAATGAGGGTGTGCCAGTGAAGTGCTATCGCTGGCGTGATGCGGACAATACCGACATTTTTTATTCCTTAACAATATCTTTTGTTCAAGTTCATATTCATTTTACTCATATACAAAACACCGTTCTTGTGGCGAGGGGATTTATCCCCGCTGGGGCGCGAAGCGGCCCTAAATGCCGGCGCCCGGTGTGTCAGGCAGATTGAGTTGATCGCTTAGGGGCTGCTCCGCAGCCCAGCGGGGATAAATCCCCTCGCCACGAGTTCCAGTGTTTTCTACAGCGTTTGGTCCAGTCGATCGAGCAGCACCTTGAGGGCTTCGCGCTCGGCTTGCGAACCTTGGGCAATGACCTGCGCCACCTGCTGATTAATCAGCTCCAGGGCTGAAGGTTGGGAAGGCAGATTCAAGTGCTCCGGCAAAATCTCATCTCCCGTACTCACCAGCAACGCGAAGTGAATGACATTTTCCAACTCGCGGGTGTTGCCCGGCCAACTGTGCCGCTCGAGGGCGGACTGCGCCGCTTCACTGATCAGTGGCACGCTGAGACCGAGTCGCTGGCTGTAGATGCCCAGGAAGTATTCGGCCAGGGACAGAATATCGCCCACCCGTTCACGCAGGGCTGGCAGTTCCAGCTGGCCTTCGCCCAGGTAGTGGTAGAGCCGTTCGTGGAATTTCCCGGCCGCCACCGCTTGCGCCAGGTCGATGCTGGTGGCCGCGACCAGGCGGACATCCACCGGGCTGGGCTGATGGGCGCCGACACGGGTGACTTCGTGGTTCTCCAGGGCCGCCAGCAACTTGATCTGGATCGGCAGCGGCAAATCGCCGATTTCATCCAGGTAAAGCGTGCCGCCGTTGGCCGAACCGAACCAACCGGCCCGGCTGCTGGCCGAGCCGCTGTAGCTGCCGGCGGCATAACCGAACAGTTCGGCGTCGGCGTAGGTCGGGCTGATGGCGCCGCAGTTGACCGACACAAACAATCCGCCGCGATCGCTTTCGCGATGGATATGCCGGGCCAGCAGTTCCTTGCCGCTACCGGTTTCGCCGCGTATCAGCACCGAGATCGCACGGGGCGCCAGTTGCTCCAATTCCTGGCGCAACTGCCGTGAACGGGGGTCGACGAACACCAGCGCCTTGGCGCGAATGCTCAGGGGGCTTTTTTCCGCATCGGGAAAGGTCAGCAAGGGCTGACCGAAGGTTTCATGCAAACTCATGGCAGGCTCCCGCCCCAGACCGCCGGGAGACGGGGGGCGCTAAAAATTCAGGCGCGACGCAGGGCGTGATGCTCCATGCGGTTTTGCAGACGATAGAGATAAGCGAAACCCTGCTCCCAACGCTGGTGGCCGGACTTCACGTTGATATGCCCCGCTCCAGCCAGGATTCCGGCCTCGGCCCCCCAGTTGCGCGCCAGTTCCAGGGCGCGTGGGGCGCTCACGGCGTCGTCGTTATCGGAGCTGACCACTTGGCTTGGGAACGGCAACAGATCGCTGGGAATCGGCGCGAAGTTGCGCAACGCCGGGACGCAGGCTGGCCGCTCGACATCCGCCGGCGCCACCAGCAACGCTCCACGCACCTGCCGCAAAAACTGCACCGGCGCGGTGGCGGCCCAATGGGCCACCGTGATGCAACCCAGGCTATGGGCAATCAGGATCACCGGGGTGCTGTCGGCGGCCACGGCCTCGGCCAGCGCCGCGACCCAGTCTTCACGCCGGGGCGTCACCCAGTCGGCCTGCTCGACCCGCGCGCTGTTGGGCAGGCTGTTCTGCCAGTGGGTTTGCCAATGATTTTCCGGCGATCCTTGCCAGCCCGGCACAATCAGGTAGCGAATCGATTCGTTGCGCATGGGTGCTCTCCTGCGTGTCTGTTCCCGGACGAGTATAGGGAGGAGAGCTATATTATTTAAGGAATAAGAAGCTATTTGTTAATACTTAAAACGAATAACAGACTAACCCCTGTGGGAGCGAGCTCGCTCGCGATAGCGAACGGTCAGTCGACATTGATGTAACAGGCATACCGCTATCGCGAGCAAGCTCGCTCCCACAGGTCTCTCAGGCAGGTCGCTCGCTACGCCCCTTGCGCAACAACACATCCAACTGGTCTATCACTTCCGCCCAGTCCGCATCCCCGAGGATTTCCTCGCGCAGCATTTGCCGCTGGCCCTCATTCCAGAAAAACGCATCGGCCAAGTGCAACCCGGGCTTGAGGGGTGAATGCGCGGCGATGAACTGGTCAATGCCAACGGCGTCATCGGGCAAGCCCAACTGCTTGAACAATGCGCGAAGGGTGTGGATCGGCGGTTCCATAGGGGGCTCCTGGACATGAATGGATGGCGGGGTCGTTCCCAGGCAGTCTAGCCCTTCGCCGACCGCCAGACTGCTCAAAATCCAATCAACCCCCGACTCGACTAGACTTTGAATAAACATTCCGACGACGATACGTTGTGGAGGATCCCGTGAACATTCACTGGTTGACGGTTGCGCTACTGGCGATCAGCGGGTGAATGAGCGGGCTAGTCCTAGAGCCGTTTTTCCATAACGATGGTGCGCTCAGCCCCATGAAACTCGTCGCGGATTTTCTGATAACCCAACGCGGCATAGAATTTTTCAGCTGTAATCGACGATGGCACACGTACAGCCCCAATACCGGCGTGGGCAGCGGTTGCATGAATGACATCCATCAAATGCCGACCGATACCGCTTTTTTGGTGAGCTGGGTCAACGAAAACACTTCTGACTACGTCACCGTCGAGTCCAGCAGTACCGATGATTTTTTTGCCCAGCAAGGCTACGAAAACACTGCGCTTGGCAAGTTGTGCGGTGATGACTTCAGGAGCAAAGCTGCGCTCAACCTGAGCGATCACATCAGGCGGGTAATCCTGTGAATTTGACTCACGCAGGGAGGCTAGAACTACACGGCTAATCGCTGCTGCATCTTTGCCCGTGGCGGGACGAACATGACATTCCATGCTAAGACCTCAATCCAGAAGGATCACAGCTTAGCCCATCGCAATGGGCCTTCCCCGGACGCTTGTCCACCATCGTCTTCCCCTTGCCGATTGAATGGCAAGGGGATGGCGGAGTTGTCGCCCAACAAGGCTTGATGCGTTACCGACAATGCGGGCACTGCCCACTGTGGGAGCAAGGCTTGCCCGCGATGGCGGCGATGCGCTCTTTCAGAAATCGAGGCGCCTGTTTCGCGAGCAAGCTTTGCTCCCACAACGGGAACCTGCGGCGTTTCGCTAAACCCCCTTGCCATAGCGCAATGTTTCGAGTGCCTCATAGGGCCCCTGCGCCCAGCGCAGGACCCGCTCACGCAACAGCGCCGAAGCCTCCCGGCGCTTGTCCTCGCTGTCGCCGACAAACGCCTGTGCCGGCTGCTTGGCATGCTGCCCCACCGTCGCGAACACCTGCCCGCATTGCTCGTCATCGAGCCCGAAAAACGCCGCCAACCTGCCCGTCATCGCCTCGGGCAGTTCGGTGTAGTTGACCGCCATCCCAGCCAATGCCCGGCAGTGCTCCAAGCCTGTTCCCAACAGCCGCCCCACCCGACGCGAGATGAAATCTTCCTGGCTGCCGAACGGCAATCCATCGTCCAGGACCGTCGCCCCGATCATCCCCGGCACCATGTGCATGCCGGGACGCCGCAGGTGCGAGACCGAAATTTCCAAGGGGTCGCGGTACACGAACAGCCAGGGTGTGTCGGGAAAGCACTCACGCAGCAGCGGCAGTTCACCGATGTTCCAGGCGTCGAGCTTGACCACCAGGCGTTGCTCCACACCGCGGCGGCGCTGCCCGTAGGCCGACATCAAGCCCTTGATTGCCACACACCGCTCGGCCGGTGGCAAATCACTGCGCAGCAGCGTATCCAAAGGCGGCGGTTCCGAGATAACGATATGGTCGTCCAACTGGGCGAGCATCTGGCTGATCAATGTCGAGCCGCAACGGGAGGCATGGAAAATGAATGCGCTGGGCTCAAGTCCCGGGGTTTGTCGTTGCCACTGGCCGAGTGCGTCCAAGGGCGTCCGGCGGCGGAACGCCTGGTTGAAGGGCAGGCGCAGGGCGTCTTCCACTGCATCGCCAAAGAACGGCTGTGACAGACGCGCGTCGCCGAACCAGCACCAATCGACCCACCACTGCCCGGCCTCTTGCCAGAGGCGGATCGGCAACCAACCGTGCAAGTTCAGGTCTTCCACGGGTTTCTCCACTGCTGGCGACCGTTGCGCATGGCGGCCCGCAATTCTTCCCGGGTGAAATGCAGCCCTCGCTCGGTCCCCAGCGCCAGAGTGGATTCAATGAAAGCGTCGAGGTCGTGCAAGCTCTGCAAGGTGCGGGCGAGGTCAGGATCGCTTTCCACGCGCTGCTGAAAACGGGCGAAGTCGCTTTGTCTGACGCCCGCGGCAGGAGTGGTGGGCAGCCCATCGGCAATCTGCTGGGCCAGCCACGGCCCGGGGCGACAATCGAGCACCAGATGAACCCGCGAATGAGCACTTCGGTTAACCACCCGGTGAGGCCGCGCCAGGTCGAGAAACCAGCACTCGCCGGCCGTCAGCGGAATGATTTGTCCATCCAGGAAAAAGTCCACGTCCGGTGGGCTGAGCAGCGGAACGTGCAGGCGCAGATCGGCGTCCGGCCCGCCCAGGTCATAGTCGCGATGCTCGTGGATGCACCCACCGGGCCCCAGCCGCAGCAGCCGGGCCGAGACAATCTCCAGGGGCCAGTCGCGCAACGCCTCATGCCAGCGATCATCCGCTAGCCAAGGCGCACGCTGGCTTGGCTGACCGCGCCCGGGCGACAGCTCGGTGACGGCATCCGCCGCCGAAATCAGCGCTACCCCGCTCCAGTCGCCGCTGTAATAGGCACTGTTGAAATGCCCTTGCCAGCGCGCGTCGTCAATGGCCGCCAGTGCCTGCAACAACAACGGCAGGTTCACCGCCACCGGCAGCCGGGAAAACGCCGGGCGCGTCATGCCAGCGCCCGGTTATTTATTGAGCCACCGCGGCCGTCTTCGGCACGGTGATATCGCCCTGGGCCCAGGCCGCTTCACGGTTAGCCAGCGCCATAGCGATCGATTGCACTGCGGTCGATTGCACTTCGTTCGGCATCGGATCGAGGCCGGCGCTGGCGAAGATCTGACCGTAGGCGTTGCGCAGGTCGGCATAGGCCAGGTCCCGGCGCAGATCAGCCTGCAAGGTGTTCAGTTCACCCTGGATCAGGTCCAGCTCGCCAATGCCGGCAGCCTGGTGACGGCTGCGCAACTGGCCAACGATCTGTCCGTCGATGTCCGACAATTGCTGGCTGGTCTTGAACTGGCGCAGGGCTTCGCGATAGTTGGCATTGGCCACGTACAGTTGGGCCAGCACGGCAATCGACATCGCCTGGCGCCGCGCCGCCGCGACTTCTTCACCGGCCTTGGCCACGTCGATGGCCGCCGGGGCGGAGATCACGTTGAACAGGTTCCAAGTGACTTTCACACCATAGTCAGCCCAGCCCTGCTCCACCAGGAACGAATTGCTGTCGTAGTGTCCGCCGGCGGAAAACTCCAGCCCCGGCAGCAGGCGCAACATGGCCTTGCGGGTTTCGGCGGCGGTGATGCGGGTCTGGTAATCCTGCTCGCGCAGTTCCGGGCGGCTGGCCAGGGCTTCCTGTTCGAGACGGGCCAGGTCGACCTTGAGTTCCGGGATGGTGTATTCATCCTGGGTCGCCAGGGTCAGCTCGGTGCCCAGGGGCAGGTTGATCAGGGTCGCCAGTTCGGTCTTGGCCAGGGACAGCGCCCGGCGCTGTTCTTCAAGCTGGCGGGTGGCCTGGATCAGCGAGCGCTGGTAACCCAGGGCCTGCACCGGGTCGCCGATGCGCTGTTCGCTCATGCTCTGGCTGTTGCCACGCGCCGCGTCGACCCGGACCATCAGGCTGTCGATCTGCTTGAGCAGGCGCTCGGCGGCCATGGCCCGCCAGTAGGCCGAACGGACGTCCTGGACGATGGTGTTGATCACCTTGCGCCGGCGCTCCTGCACGATCAGGCGCTGGTCCCCGGCCTGCTTGGCACTGATGTAGCTCACACCGAAATCGAGCACGTTCCAGACCATGGTCAGGTCCGCCACTTCACGGTCGCGGTCCTGGGAGGTTGACGGTTCCAGGGACTGGGTACCGGTTTCCACGCTCTGGCTGCTGGAGGCGTTGACGTTGTTACGGCCCACGTAACCGGCGTCCAGGGCCATGCGTGGCAGCATGTCGAAACTGGCCAGGTCCAGCTGACGCTTGGCCAGGGCCTCCTCCATGATCTTCAAGCGCCCTTCGAGGTTGTACTTCACCGCCCGGGCCATGGCCTGGTGCAGGGTCAGGGGGCCGCTCAGCGGCTCCTGATCCTTGTACATGTTCTGCAGGTCGGTTCGGGCGCGCTGTTCGCTGACGCTGCGATCGATCGGCTCGCTGGTGACCGCACACCCACTGACCACCAACGCCAGCAAACTCATGCCGAATAACTTCTGACTTCTATTCATTCCCTGGATTGCCCCTGGCTGCCCCAATATTTTTTTAGAATTCAGGCCTGCGCCTGGCTGATGCCGACCTGTCGTAACGCCGTTGCCAGGCTGTCGACCTGACGCTGTTCAGTATCCTTGAGCTGTTGCAGCTGTTGGCCCAAGGTCGGTGCGCCGAACATCCCACGCAGCCCTTGGGACACATCGCCCCCCTGCATCGACTGGCTGCCGAAGGCGTTCAGCGTCTCGGTGTCGGAACCGGAATCGCGATTGAACAGCCCCGACAACGTGCTGCTGCCGAACACCCCGCCATCGCCCCCACCAAAGCCCAGGAACCCCTGGCCGGAACCATCGCCGGCGGCGTCGGTGCTGAAAACCTGGGCGATATAGCTCGGCGCCAGTTGGCCCCGGTTGATGAAAATATCCCCAATCGGCTTGAGGCCACCGCCCACGTCCCGCTGCTCGAACAACGGCGGGAACCCCAGCGGCGAACCGAGGTTGCCGGTCGGCGGGGTAAAGACGATCGGTTGCAGCGGCACCTCGGACGGCGGGATAACCGTGACCGGGTCGGACGTCAGGAACTCCGGCGGCGGCTTCACATCGTTGGGTACCACGGTGTCGATCGCATAGTTGTTGGACACCGCCACGCTGGCCCCGGTGTTGCCGGTCAGGTCGCTGACATTGCTGGTGTCCAGGGCGATGAAATTGCTCGGGTCGGTGAGGTTCACCGTGGGCGTGAACGTCGCGGTCCAGGTCCTGCCGCCGTCGCTGCTGGTCAGGTTGGTCAGCTCGCCATTGGTGACGCTGAGGTCCGACAGATCGAAATTGCTCACCGCCTCGCTGAAGGTGATGGTGACCTGGGTCGTCTCGCCCACGGTCAGGTTCGGATCGGCCACCACGATGGTCGCTGTCGGCCGGGAGGCATCAAGCGCGTAGTTGCTGGAGATCGCAATGCCTGCCCCGACGTTGCCGGCGAAGTCCTGCACGTTGCTGGTGTCTAGCAGGATCAGGTTGGTGGCATCGCTGACGCCTGCGGTGGGCGTCAAGGTCGCCGTCCAGGTCAGGCCGCCGTCGCTGCTGGCGAGGTTGGACAGCACGCCATTGGCCACGCTGAGGTCCGACAAGTCGAAGCCGGACACCGCCTCGGTGAAGCTGATGGTCACGGTGGTGCTCTGGCCGATGCCCAGGGTGGTATCGCCCAGGGAGATGGTCGCGCCAGGACGAGCCGTGTCGATTGCGTAGTTATTGGAGTTCACCACGCCGACACCGCTGTTGCCCGAGGCGTTGACCACGCCACTGGTGTCCAGGCTGATCAGGTTACTGGTGTCGGTAATGTTCGCGCTCGGGGTGAACGTTGCCGTCCAGGTCACGCCGCCATCGGAGGACGAGACATTGCTCAGCGTACCGTTGCTCACGCTCAGGTCGGCGTTGTCGAAACCGCTGACCGCTTCCGAGAAGGTAATGGTGACCTGTGAGGTTTCCCCTATCCGCAGGGCACTGTCAGCCACCACAATCGTGGCAGTCGGTACCTGCGTCTCGACCGCGTAGTTGGCCGAATCGGTCGTGCCTGTCCCGGTGTTGCCGGCCGCATCGCTCACGCCGGTGTTGTCCAGGCTGATCAGGTTGGTGGCGTCGGTCACGCCCAGGGTTGGCGTGAAGGTCGCGGTCCAGGTCAGGCCGCCATCGCTGCTGCTCACGGCGCTCAGGGTGCCGTTGGCCACGCTCAGGTCAGCGTTGCTGAAGCCGGTTACCGCCTCGCTGAAGGTGATGGTCACCTGGGCGGTTTCACCCGGTTTCAACACCGAATCGCTCAGTACGATGGTGGCGGTCGGACGCTGGCTGTCGACACTGTAGTTGTTCGAATCGGTGGTGCCGCTGCCGACGTTGCCTGCCAGGTCGGCGACGCCGCCATTGGCGAGGGTAATGACATTGCCGGTGTCAGTGACGCCAGCGGCAGGCGTGAAGGTCGCGGTCCAGGTAATGCCGCCGTCATTGCTGCTCAGCCCGCTGAGGGTCCCGTTGGCGACGGTCAGGTCGGCAGTGGTGAAACCCGTCACGGCCTCGCTGAAGGTGATGGTCACCAGCGAGGTCTCGCCCGCGGCGATGGCGGTGTCGGCGACGATAATAGTCGCCGTTGGGCGCACGGTGTCGATCGCGTAGTTGTTCGAATCGGTGGTGCCGACGCCAGCGTTTCCTGAGACGTTGACGACACCGGTATTGTCCAGGGTGATCAGGTTGCTGGTGTCGGAGATGCTCGTGCTCGGCGTGAACGTCGCCGTCCAGGTCACGCCGCCATCGGAGGACGAAACGTTGCTCAGCGTGCCGTTGCTGACAGTCAAGTCGCTGTTGTCGAAACCGCTCACCGCCTCATTGAAGGTGATGGTCACCAGGGAGGTTTCACCGATGCTCAGGGACGTATCGGCCACCACGATGGTCGCCGTCGGCACCTGGGTATCGACGGTGTAGTTGGCGGAATTGCTGGTACCGGTACCGGCGTTGCCGGCCGCGTCGCTCACGCCGCTGTTGTCCAGGACGATCAGGTTGGTGGCGTCCCGCGTGCCGGTGGCCGGGGTGAAGGTCGCCGTCCAGGTAATGCCGCCATCGCTGCTGCTCACGGCGCTCAGGGTGCCATTGGCCACGCTCAGGTCCGAATTGTCGAAACCACTGACCGCCTCGCTGAAGGTGATGGTCACCAGTGAGGTTTCGCCGACGCTGAGGTTGCTATCAGTCATTACGATGGTCGCGGTCGGACGCAGGGTATCGACAGCGTAGTTGTTCGAATCCGCAGTGCTGGTGTTGATGTTGCCGGCCACATCGGCGATCGAGCCACTGTTGAGGCTGATCAGGTTGGTACTGTCGCTGATTCCCGCACTCGGGGTGAAGGTCGCGGTGAAGGTAATGTTGTCGCTGGTACTCAGCCCGCTCAGGGAACCATTGGCCACGGTCAGGTCAGCCAGGGTGAAGCTCGTCACCGCCTCGCTGAAGGTGATGGTCACCAGCGAAGTTTCGCCGATGGCAATGGCGGTGTCGGCCACGACGATGGTCGCGGTGGGGCGTACGGTGTCGACCACGTAGTTGTTGGAATCGGTGGTGCCGACGCCCGCGTTGCCCGCGCCGTTGTTCACTCCGGTATTGTCCAGCGTAATCACGTTGCTGGTATCGGAAATGCTGGCGCTCGGCGTAAACGTGGCCGTCCAGGTGACACCGCCATCAGTGCTGCTCATGGTACTGAGCGTGCCATTGCTGACAGTCAGGTCCGAATTGTCGAAACCGTTGACCGCCGAGTTGAACGTCACAGTGACCAATGTCGTCTCGCCGATGCTCAGCGTGCTGTCGGCAATGACGATGGTCGCCGTCGGCACGTTGGTGTCGACTTGGTAGTTGTTGGAGTTGGTGGTGCCGGTGCCCGTGTTACCTGCCGCATCGCTGACGCCGGTGTTGTTCAGGGTGATGACGTTGGAGGTGTCGCTGACCCCCAGGGCCGGGGTGAACGTGGCGGTCCAGGTGAAGCCGCCATCGCTGCTGCTGACCGCGCTCAGGGTGCCATTGGCCACGCTCAGGTCCGAATTGTCGAAACCGCTGACGGCCTCGGAGAACGTAATGGTCACCAGTGAGGTTTCGCCGACGCTCAGCGCGTTGTCGGCCACCACGATGGTCGCGGTGGGGCGCAGCGTGTCGACGACGTAGTTGTTGGAGTCGGTGGTGCCGGTGCCAGCGTTGCCCGCCCCATCCACGACGCCCGTGTTGTTCAGCGTGATCAGGTTGGTGGCATCGCTGGTGCCGACGCTCGGGGTGAAGGTGGCGGTGTAGGTGATGTTGTCGCTGGTGCTCAGCCCGCTCAGGCTGCCGTTGGCGACCGTCAGGTCCGCCAGGGTGAAGCCGGTCACCGCCTCGTTGAAGGTGATGGTCACCACCGAGGTTTCGCCCAGGGCGACAGCCGTATCGGCGACGACGATGGTGGCGGTGGGGCGCGCCGTGTCGATGGCGTAGTTGTTGGAGTCGGTGGTACCGCTGCCAGCGTTGCCGGCGGCATCCGCCACACCGGTGTTGTCCAGGGTGATCAGGTTGGTGGCGTCGCTGGTGCTGGCGCTCGGGGTCAGTGTCGCGGTCCAGGTGATACCGCCATCGCTGGTGCTCAGCCCGGTCAGGGTGCCGTTGGCGACCGTCAGGTCGGCGGTGGTGAAGCCGGTCACGGCCTCGTTGAAGGTGATGGTCACCAGGGACGTTTCGCCGACCCTCAAAGCGTTATCGGCGACGACGATAGTCGCGGTCGGGCGCGCGGTGTCGACAGCATAGTTGTTGGAGCTGGTGGTGCCAGTACCGGCGTTACCGGCCAGGTCCAGTACACCGGTATTGGCCAGGATAATGAGGTTGGTGGCATCCGTGGTACCGGCGCTCGGGGTGAGCGTTGCGGTCCAGGTGATGCCCCCGTCGCTGCTGCTCAGCCCGCTCAGGGATCCGTTGGCGACGGTCAGGTCGGCCAGGGTGAAACCCGTCACCGCCTCGCTGAAGGTAATCGTCACCAGGGAGATTTCACCGACCGTCAGCGCATTGTCCGCCACCACGATCGTGGCGGTCGGGCGCGCGGTGTCGATGGCATAGTTGTTCGAGTCGGTGGTGCCGGTACCGACGTTGCCGGACAAGTCGGCAACGCCGCTGTTGTTCAACGTGATCAGGTTAGTGGTATCGCTGACGCTGGCGGTCGGGGTCAGCGTTCCGGTCCAGGTGATACCACCGTCGCTGGTGCTCAGCCCGGTAACCGTGCCGTTGGCGACCGTCAGGTCGGCGGTGGTGAAACCGGTCACCGCCTCATTGAAAGTGATGGTCACCAAGGACGTTTCACCGACGCTCAGTGCCGTGTCGGCCACCACGATGGTGGCGGTCGGCAGCACGGTGTCGATGGCGTAATTGTTGGAGTTGGTGGTGCCGACCCCGGCATTGCCACTCAGGTCCGCGACACCGGTATTGTTCAGCACCACCAGATTGGTGGTGTCGGTGACAGCGGCGTCGGGTGTCAGGGTTGCGGTCCAGGTGATACCGCCGTCACTGCTGCTCAGGCCGCTGAGGGTGCCGTTGGCCACCGTCAGGTCGGCCGTGGTCAGTCCGCTGACCGCCTCGGAGAAGGTGATGGTCACCAGCGAGGTTTCACCGCTCCTGAGGGCCGTGTCAGATACCACGATGGACGCCGTCGGTGCCACGGTGTCGTTGACCACGTAATTGTTCGAATCGGTGGTGCCCACGCCGGCGTTACCGGCCAGGTCCGCCACACCGGTATTGTTCAAGGTGATGATGTTGGTGGTATCGGCGATGTTGCTTGCCGCCGTCAGCGTACCGGTCCAGGTGATGCCGCCGTCGCCGCTGGTCAGGGTGCCGAGGGTGCCGTTCTGCACGGTCAGGTCCGCCGCGGTCAGCCCGGTCACCGCCTCGGAGAAGGTGATGGTCACCTGCGAGGTGCCGCCAGAGTTCAGGTTGGTGTTGGCCACCACGACAGTCGCGGTGGGCGGCGTTTCGTCCGGCACATAGTTGGTATTGATGGTGCCGCCGTCGCCATAGACGTTGGCCACCGAACTCGGCGTGACACCTGCCGTGCCGGCACTCGTTCCACCAGTGCCGCTACCGCCGACGTTGCCGGCCAGGGCCGCGAAGTTGGCCGCAGTGATCAGGATCGAGCCTTTGTTCCAGATGGCGCCGACACCGACACCGCCGGCACCGCCCGCTTGGGTGTAGCCGCCGCTACCGCCACCGCCACCGCCACCGCCCGCCCCGACGTTGTTGGAAATCACCGTGTTGCCGATGACCCGCAGGGTCGCGCCCGTGTCGTTGTAGATACCACCGACCGCTCCGCCACCGGCACCGCCGATGTCGTTATAGCCGTTACCACCACCGCCACCGCCAATGGACAATCCAGCGCTGCTGGCCGTGCCACCGGAAGAACCGGTGCTATAGCCAGGATAAGCCGCACCGCCGCCGCCACCGATAGAGGAACCGCCACTACCGCCCTGGTTGCCGTTGTTACTGCCGCCGGTACCGCCCTGGCCAACCGATCCGGGAGACCCCATATACCCGAGGGTGTCGCCGCCCCTACCACCGATACTGCCTGGACTGGCGCCTATCGCACCGCCACCACCGCCGGCGCCACCGGAGTATTGCGGTGTCACACCGCCGCCGCCACCACCACCCGAAGCGGCGTTGGCGGTGACCGTGACGTTCCTCAGGGTCAGGGTGCCGGCGTTGTAAATGCCGCCGCCCTTGGATACCAGCGCATCGTCGCCGCCGTTACCGCCGTTGCCCGCTGTCATGCCCCGGGTAATGATCAGGCCATCGAGAGTGGCCGTGGTGCCAGCCGTCACATTGATGATCTGGGTGCGGTATTGCCCGTCGAGGGTGACGTCGGCCACGTTGTCATTGTTGAGATCGCCATCGATCGTGACGTTTTTGTCGACCACTAGCACCTGGGTCAGCGAGACGGTCATATTGGCATTGAAGGTCACGATGTCGCCGTTCTGCGCAGAATCCAAGGCCGCGCGCAAGGAGCCCACGCCGGAATTGGCATTGTTGGTGGCGGTCCAGGTGGCCAGGCCCCATTGGTACTCACTCATGGCATTGGCCGAGAGCACGTTGGCGCTCTCGATGTTGCCGGTGGCAATCTCCAGGTCCCAGTCGCCGCCGACGCCAGTGCGATCATCGGAAGCCGCCACGTCGCGGCCGGTCAACTGTGCCAACGAATTAACCAGGCTAAGGCCACGGTCACCTTCGGCGGTGTAGCAGCCGTAAATGAGAATATCGCCGCCGGCAGTCATGTCCTGGCCGATCTGCGCCAGCACTTCGCTGCGCGCCTGGACGTTGTCCGCCGACAGGTAACTGTTGCCCAGCCACAAATCACCGGCGTTGCCGTGGGCGATGATCTGCACCGAGCTGATGCCCTGGTGGGTGTCCAGATAATCGGCGATTTGTTGCAAGCCGTCCTTGGTGGCGTCCAGCTGCACCACCTGGGTACCGGGCGCCACGCCTTCGAGCAGGCTGGCGGAATCCTTGACCCGGGAATCGACAAACACCACGGATTTGCCCGGAACGGCAGCCTGGGTGGCATCGACCTGGCCCTGGGGCGCATGGGTGTCGGCCGGTTGGTCGGCCGTGGGCGTCTTGGCCGCCTCGGCAGTGGGTTGCGCGTCCGCTTGCGCGGCGTCGGCCACGGTGGCGGCCACCGCGCCGTCGAACAGCATTCGCGGCTCCAGGGACATGATCATTGGCGATGCCAGGGCTTGCGCGCCCTCGGTTACCCGCGATTTGCCTTTGCTCCACCACATGACGATCACCTGGACTCGAACTTCTTGAACGCAAATGAAAAAAACCGCAGTCAGCTGACGGCGGCGTCGGATTTCATCCGAATGACATTGGCGGCGCTTGCGGACCCATCGCGCCAGAACGACAACTCGGCATACTTTTCAAACAGATCCGGCGGCAACAGGGTGCGCCGGGCTTGCGGCGCGACCTTGGGCTTGACCTTGTGCAGGCCGGCAACGCCCAGGGCCTGGTCGAAGGCCGGTGCGTCGTAGGTCAAGTGATTGAAATCGTGTTCGAACCAGGGCTCGCCGATGAACTCGTACACCAGGCGCATGACCCGTTCGGGGGCCAGGCTCAGCAGGTCGTAGTCAACGATCAGCAGCGACTCGGCGTTCTCGCCGTAATAGGCCTCTTTGAGCGCGGTCCAGGCGAACCCCACCAGACGGTTGCGCTGGGCCAGGGTTTCGCAGCGGCTGTAGACGGTGTTGCGCTCGTCATCGTCGTTGAACAGCTTGGTGTTCTCGAACGGGTTGGCGCGATAAAGGCGCTCCAGGCTGTCGAGGATCCAGGCGACATTGCGCACGCAAGCGATGGTCTTGGCTTGGGGGAACAGGTCCCGCAGGGCAGGCAGGCGGGCACACCATTGGCGGTTGGTGTCGAAGATGACCGGTTTATCGGCTTTGTCGGCGTAGTAGGAATCGAAGAGGCCGCGCAACAGGCGGCGGCGCAGGTCGGTGTCGATTACCGAACCGAACTCGCTGCCGGCGCTGCATTGCTGCAGCACGCTGCTGAACAGCGAACCGACGGGACTGGTCATGCCGGCATGAAAGCGCGGATTCTGCAACAAAATGGCAGAAAGCAGGGTCGAGCCTGAGCGCGGTAAACCGGAAATAAAGTGAAACTGCGGCAATCCCTTCACCTGTTTTGTAGTCCCTTCGTATCGCCCAAGCGTAGCCGAGGAAACAATCTTCGCCTAGTAGTACTTTGATATCAGATTCACCCAGGCTGTAAAAAAGATGGACGGTAGAGACGCTCGGTGAACCTGAATCGATTAAGCCGTTTCGCGACATTTTTCCGCCCGCCTCGCTCGGCAAAATCAAACATCCCGGTCTACGCTCAGCCGTGCGTGACCAGGCCAGGGAATCAAAGGAGTCGGGCTGATCGCACTCTTGTCCTTTATGTGCCGGCATTGCGAAACCAATCACCTGAAGGATGAGGAATCTATGGAAGTATTCATCGGCACTATCCAGTCATTCGCCTTTAACTTTGCCCCCAGGGATTGGGCCCTGTGCAACGGGCAGACGCTTTCCCTTTCTCAATACCAGACCTTGTTCGCCTTGATCGGCGTGACGTACGGAGGCAATGGCCAGACCACCTTCATGCTGCCCAACCTGCAAGGTCGTCTGCCCTTGGGGCAAGGCAACGGCCTGGGCCTGACCCCGCGCGTCATCGGCGAGGTCTCCGGCACCGAAAACGTCACCCCGACGCTGAACAACCTGCCCATCCACACCCACACCCTCACGGGCGTCACCGCCTCGACCACCCTGCAACTGGCGAACCCGGCCAGCAATCCAGTGAACACGCCCACGGCCACCAACTCATTCATCGGCACCTCGGGCACCGGGCCAGGCTCGGCGGCGATCTATTCCGACCAGATCGGTGCCTCGCCCGTACCGCTGCAAGGTGTCAGCACGACCGTCAGCGGCACGATTTCCCCCGCGGGCAACGGAATGCCATTGGCCGTCATGAACCCGTTCCTGGCCATCAACTTCAGCATCGCCCTTCAAGGCTACTTTCCGTCCCGTAACTGATGAACCGCCGGAGGGCTGCGGTCCTCCGGCCTTTTGGAGTGTCGATATGCTGCAACAGGTTCATAGCCGCCATTTCCAAGCGCTGCTGGGCCAGACCGGCAGCCTGACCCTGCCCGACGGCAGTTGCCTGCCGGTGCGCTTCGAAACCCTTGAAGAAACACCTCGGGCGAAGATGCCGAACACCGAGCGCATGCCCTTCAGCGTCGAGTTCAACAGCCTGGAAAGCACCGCGTTCGTGGACGGCCTTTGCGCGCTGGAGGTGCCGGAACTGGGCAAGATCGAGGGAGTGTTCGTGTCACGGATACCGCCCATGGGACGGGATCCGGCGCTGGGGTATTTCTACATCGCGTTTAACTAAAGACTGATGGTCCCTTGTGGGAGCGAGCTTGCTCGCGATGGCGGACGGTCAGCTTGCATCCATGTTGGATTTCCCGCCCTCATCGCGAGCAAGCTCGCTCCCACATTGAACAGGTGACAAGTCAGGCACTGTTCAGTTGCCTTTCGGATACCAGACCAACCGCTCCGCCGCCGGATTGCGCTCTTGCACTTCGAAACCCAGCGCCAGGTAGTGCCGGCGTGCATGGGGGTTGCTGGCCCAGACCACGGTCGCCACCGGGCAGCGGATCTGTTGCGCGGCTTTCTGCACCCCTTGCAACACCGCCCGGCCATACCCCTGCCCACGCGCCTGGGGAATGAAGGCCAGGTACAGCACGCGAATTTCATTGGGGCCGAAATCCGTGCTCAAGGCACCGATCGCGGTGCCGAGTTTTTCCACGACGTAATGCATGGCGTCGGGAAAGTTCTCGCCCAACCCTTGCTCCTGCACCTGGAACTGCTGGGCAATCACCTGCTGCACCTGTTCGGGGTCGCCGTCGATCCATTGCAGGTCCGGCCGCGCTGCCTGGTAAAGGCCCTGCAGGAACGGGCCATCGCTGACCCGCGATGGACGCACCACCAATCCCTCTGCCGCCACTAAATCCATGCTCGCTCCCCAGGACTAGAACCCGCTTTCCCTGACACCCAACGCCGCCAACCGTCGCCAGGCCGCTCCCAACACCGACTCGCCCTTGCCCTGCAACACCGCCACGCCACGCAGCGGCTGTGCCGGAGCGGACGTGTCGTCCAGTGCACTCAGGCGCACACCGTATTGAGCCTGAACCGGCTCGGCCCGTTGCTGCGAATCGCGGCGCACCGCAATCGGCCCATGGTGGTCGGACGTCAACGCTTGCTGTTCGACCCAGGCCACGCCGTTGGTGTCGATTTCATTCAACTGCACGGCAATCGACGTGTGCATCGGATCGTCCGCGATGAACCGTCCCGTGGCACCCGGCCCGACCCGCCAAAGCTCGGCTTCGGTGAGGTACCCGCGCAACCGCGAATCGGTCTGCACCACCCGCGCCAGCGCCTGCGTCGGTGACAGCCAACGCCCTACCGACAGTTGCGGCAACACGTCGCGCACCTGGCCGGCATGGGGCGCACGCAACAACAGGCGTTCGCGCTGGGCCACCAGGCCCCGGTGCTCGGCCACCGCTTCGGCCAGTTGCTGTTCGATGATGCCGGCATCGGCGGCGGTTTCGCTGCGCCCGGCCTGGCGGCGCATCTGCAACTGCTGGATCTGGATTTCCCGGCGCACGATGGCCAGGCGCGAGGCCATGTCCGGCGATTCCAGTTCAATCAATACATCGCCCTGGGCCACGGTCTGGCCGTCGTGCACATTCACCTGCTTGACCCGTGCCGCCACTGGCGCATGCAAGGCACTGGCCCGCCCGGCCTCGAGCATGACCGGCACTTCCACCGCGCTGCGCCAGGGCAACAGCAACGCCAACAGCACCGCCAGCAAGACCAGGCTGCTGAGAAGCATCCGCCCACGGTGGGCTTGCTCACGGCGGCTCCACCATTGCCGCCATTCATTCACGATGGGCATAAAAATGAACCACACCAATTCCACCATCATCAGAAAAATGCCCAGCACCTTGAAGAACAGGTGATAGACCGCCAGGGCAATCCCGAAAAACAACAGCGCCCGCCACAGCCAGGAACCGTACCCCCAGACCAGCAAACGCCGGCGCATCTTCGGCGACCAGGGCTCCGGCGCCGCCGCGCCATAACCGAACAAGGCTTCGCGCAGGCGCCAGCGGCACAGGGCGAACGCACGCCCCTGCAGGTTATCCACCGCCCAGAAATCACTGAGCAGGAAATACCCGTCAAAACGCATGAAAGGGTTCAAGTTGATGATCAGCGTGGTGATCCAGGTGGCGCTGGCCAGCATGAACGCCGCGGTGCGTGCCGGCCCGTCGGGCAGCAGCGACCAGGCCAGCAGCGCGATGCACGCCAGCAGCAGTTCGGCCAGGACGCCGCCGGCGCCGATCAGCAACCGTGCGCGACGATCGTTGATCCGCCAGGCGTCGCTGACATCGGTGTAGAACATCGGCAACAGCACCATGAACGCCACGCCCATGCTTTGCACACGACAACCAGCGCGCTTGGCCATGAAGGCATGGCCGAACTCATGGCACAGCTTGGCGAAGAGTAACGCCGTCCCGAAGGCCAGCGCACCGCCCAGGCTGAACAGGTGCGGAAACGTCGCGATGAAGCGCTGCCAGTCCCGCGACACCAGAAAGATGCCGAGGCCCAGGGTCAGCGGCAGGCCATAGCGCAGGAGCCCGGGGCCGAACCGCGCCAACCAGGGCCAGGCCCGATTGAGAAAGGCGTCCGGGCGCCACAGCGGTATGCGAAAAAACAGGTATTGATGCAGCAGGATCTGCCACAGGCTCTGGCGTTGTGCGGCGGTCTTGAAGAGGTAACTGTCGCGCTGCTGTGGGTCCATCGCGCTGATCAGGTCATGGCCGCGCAAGAAACCCAGCAGTTGCTCCAGCGACTCGCCGTTGAGCGGCAGGCCCGGCTCGCGGTTTGCGGCTTGCAGCACCTGCTCCGGATCGCCCAGGGACCAGTGCCGCAACATGCGCATTGCCGCCGCGCCAAGCTTGAAATAGCGCCCGCGCACCGGATCGGCCAAGGTCCACTGCGGCGAACCGTCCGGGTCCGGTGCCGCCGGGGACAACTGCAGGTCCGGCCGCAGGCTCGGCAAGTCCATGCTACAGGCCTACGCTCTGGCGCAGGCCGGCCAATGGCCGACGCAACAGGTACAACGCCAGCGGCGCGCGGTCGCCGAAGACCTTCGCCGTGCCCCGCAGGCCGATGCGCGGCGCCGTGGCATCGAAACGCGCGTCCAACCGATACGCCAGTTGCCCGGCGGCGGTAGGCTGCGCTTCATAGGCCGAGCGCTCGAGCCAGGCCAGGTGCCGCTGCAACGGGTCGCTGTCGAGAAACAACGCCACTTGCGCACCGGGCTCCAGGGCGATCGCGTCGCCCACCGCCAATTCAATACGCAACTCGGCCTGGTTCGGGTCGGCGATTTCCATCAGCCGCTCGCCGGTCTGCACGGGCTTGCCGAGCCAGCGCTCGGCGTCGGCGAACACCGCAATGCCGTCGCGCTCGGCGCGTACTTCGCTGCGCTTGAGCAGTTCAAGTGCGTAGTTGCGCTCGGCGCGTTTCTGTTCGACGCGGGCGGCCAGCAAGTCAATCTTCGAACTGGATTCAGCGTCGGCAAACGAGCGCTGGGAATTGGCCTTGAGTTCGGCCTCGGCCACGCCCAACGCACGCTCGGCCACATCGGCCTGGGCCTTGAGGCTGGTGCTTTCGAAACGCAGCAGCAGGTCGCCGTTCTTGACGGTCTGGTTGGGCTTGACCAAGAACTCGGCAATCACCCCATCCAGCGGCGCCGCCACCACCTGCCCGCCCAGCGGTACCACTTCGGCCGGGGCCAACACGGATTGGCGCACCGGGATCAGCAAGCCCAGCAGCAACACCGCCACCAGGGCGACCTGGCGCTTGCGCGTCCAACGCAGGCGCCACGGCTTGCGTGGTTGCAGCGCCAGCCACGCATGGCTGTAGGTGTCCCCCAGTTGCGACAGCAGCACTTGTTCGGGTGGGGTCCAGGGCAGGTCCCGGGCCAGCCACAAACCGCCGAATACCTGGCCCTGATGATCGATCAATGGCAGCCAGAACACTTGCCCGGCGGACAGGCTTTGCCAGTCCGCCCGGATGGATTCGCTCACCCCGTCGGCGGCGATCACCCGAGCCTGATTCAACAGGCCCTGTTTGAATAGCTGTGCCACCGCCTGCTCGACAAATGCCACGAATGGCGCATTCGGCTCCACGGTACTGACGCCAGTCACCGCCTGGACCTTGCCGGCGATCAACAACGCGGCATGACGAAAGCCGAACAGGGCCTGGCCGTCATTGACCAGGCTGTAGCTCAATTGTGCCGGCGTTCGTGCCGCCCGGGTCTGGCGTTCAAGGTCAAGGAAGCGGGCAAACACCTGCTCGGCGCTGCCCGATACCGGCGCGTTCACTTGGGCTCCGCGAAACGCGCCGTGCCGCTCATGCCCGACAGCAGGCCGCTGGCATCCGGCACGCTCGCCACCAGCAACAGGGTCTGGCTGCCCTCGTCGATGCGCGCGCCCAGGCGCTTGACCGTCGCTTGCAACGGCTTGCCGGTTTCATCGGGGACGAAGGTAAAGGGCTGGCCAGGCTTGAGCCGGTCCATCCAGCGCGACGGCACCAGCAGATGGATCTCCAGGGTGCGGTTGTCCACCACATCGAGCAACGGCGCGCCGGCCGCCACGCTTTCATAGCGCTGGACCTTGCGCGCCACCACTTGCCCGTCGAAGGGCGCGATCACGCTGCAACGCTTGACCTGAACCTGGTACACCTGGGATTGGGCCTGAGCCTCGCTGAGCCGAGCCTCGGCCCGCGACACCTCAAAGCGCCCGACCGATTTCAACTCCGCCAATTGCCGATTATGCGCCAGCTCTTCACCGGCCCCCCGGCTTGCCGCCTGGGCCGCGTTGAGCTGGGCCTGATAGGCCGAGCAATCGAACCGCGCCAGGGTATCGCCCTTCTTGAACGACTCGCCCTCGCTGAACGGCAACTCGACGATGCGCCCGGCCAACTCGCTGGCCAGCACCGCCTGGTCTCGCGCCCGAAGCACCCCACGCGCCTCATTGCCACTCGGCGCACTGGCCGTGACGCCGCTTTCCAGCAGAGGATCGTCCGCGACAGGCGTTTGCGCCTGCACGCCGCACGTTACAAAGGTCAATCCCACAACCCAACTACTCAAACGTCGCATGACCGTGACTCCCTGACGGATGGGCGGAGTCTACGACAGCGGTGGGGGGCGTCAAGGGAGTAGCCGTCAGGAGTGAGAAAACTCTTGTTTCAAAAAGGTCGAAGAGGGGACAAAAAAACGCTCAGTTTTTTCCTGATATGTACGGACATCAAATCCTACAAAGTATTGAGAATTTCCATTCGTTGGAAAATGGTTTTCGGTGATGGATTTCTACCGTTGATCTAAGAGAGGCTCTATTTCGTAACAAACGCTGACAGATCAAGCAAAGAATGGATTTGACCTTCCACCATGCATACGCTCAACACTGTTGCGCCGGTGACGAGAGAGAATCCAGCCAACGGTTGACGTTATGACACGCTCAACTTAGGATGGCCCTACTCAACCCCGTACGCAGAGATTCAGTTCTCTGGCTGTTGGGGTGAAAAAACCGGCTTAGGCCGGTTTTTTCGTTTCTGGGGATCGAGTTTGTGCGCACCGAATTTTTTGTTGACGGCTATAACCTGTTCTATGGACTGCTCGCAGACACACCTTACAAATGGCTGGATTTGCGAAGCCTGTTGTCACACATCGCGCATATCGAAAACCCGCACAGCACAACTGCCTCAGTTGATTACTTCACCTCCTCGGTCAAACCGTCACTGGCCACCCGTGGTCGAGTATCAAAAGAAGCGCAAGATTCTTATATCCGCGCCCTGAAGACCACCCATATCCGTGTCCATTACGGTCATCATCAACTTGAACCTGCCAAAGCCCCTCGTTTCGTTGACAGAAAGACAAAAGCCTCTCGAGAGGACAAAGTCGACATCTGGAAGCTGGAGGAAAAAGAGACGGACGTTCACATAGCAATCAGCATGTACCGAGCCGCTGCAAAGCAAACGACGCTGAAGAATCATGAACGGGTGGAGCAATTGGTCCTTGTATCCAGCGACACCGATATGACTCCCGCTTTGAGAGCGTTGCGGGAGGATTTTCCCGAAACAACCGTTGGCGTTATTCTTCCTCATCGAGCTGAGCTGAATCGTCCGTCTCCAGGTTCGTTAAAGCAGCACGCCCACTGGATACGCCGCGTTGTCACTTGCGACGAACTCCAATCGCACCAGTTCCCCAACCGAGTGCCCACGCACAAAGCCCCCGCCATCAAGCCGGACTATTGGTAGCAACCAACGTCAACTCACCATCCCGATACACCACCTCACACCCCAGCCACGTCACATCCACCTGCGGCAGCACCGCCGAGGGTTTGCGCAACTCACGCAGCAACGTCGAGCCGTGGGACAAACGCCCACCCATGCGCGCAATCACCGCCCGGGCGCTTTGATAGTGTGCGTGGCGACCAGGATCCAGGGTGTCTTCAAGCAGAATGTCCTCACCCAGAATCCCCTGGGCCTGCCCCGGATAAATCATGAAGCCGCTGGCCTGCTCGGTGCCTTCACGACCGTCCTGCCAGAAGCTGCCATCGCGGGTACGGATGTCCGGGTGCGGCGCGAACCAATGCGCTCGGTCCGCCGTCGGCATGGCATGGTGCAGGCGAAAGAACATCCGCATCAGGTTGTCGCGATACCATTCGCGCACTTGCAGGTAGTAACCACGCAAGCCCGGCAGGCCGGTCGAATGAGCCAGGCGAATCGCCAAGGGCCATTGTGGGAAGGCCTGCAAGGGCAACTCGATCAATGCTGGGCGTGGCGTCGCCGGGTCGGTTTCCCAGGGCAGGCGATGGGGGCTGTGTTCAAGGTTGTCATAGGCGGTCGGCGGCCGCCCCAACAGGTCGCCGCCACTGCTGGCCAAGGCGCTGGCGATGCACAGGTTGCCCTGCACCACGAACACGTAGAAGCGGGTGAACCAGTCGGCCAATTGCTGGCCGTCGGCACCTTGTCCGCTCAGTTCGAGCAGCTCTCGGTCAAAACGTCGCAAGCCGCTTTCCAACGTCAGCAAATGCCCACGGGCGATGCGTTGCATGCGCAGGAACAACGGCAGCGAGCGCAGCAGGCGCAGTGGCCGCCACGGCAGGTGCGGTGTCGCACCGCCGACCTCGCCAGCGTAGCTGCTGGCGCTGATACCCCAGTCGGCCAGCCGGGCGAGAAACAGGTCATTGTTGATATACGAAGCACCGCCAAACACCGCCGTGAACGGCTCGTTGTCCTGCAACACCCGCGAGTCCCAGCGCGCCATGATCGCCGGGATGCTCGCCGCCGCACGGCGCTGGGCGTACTCCACCAGGACGCTGGGTTGCGGCGGCAGGATCTCGGCGATGTTCGCGGCGGTCAGGTGGCGGCGCCAGCCGTAGTCGCTGATCGGGCGGTATTGCAGCAACCACAGTTGGGTGCCGTCCCAAGCCCATTCGACGTCGCCGGGCACGTAGTGGAACACCTGCAGCACGCCTTGCAGGAAACGCCATAGCACGTCTTCGGTCAGGCCATGGGCGGGCTTGAATGTGCCGCTGCTCCATGACTCGCCGAGGCGGGAAAGGATCGCCCGCTCGGGGCTCACCTGACCATCGGCCAAAGACTCCAGGTGACCTTCGACCCACTCCAGCTCGACGGACAGGTGGCGCACAAAGGCGATCCCCGACAGCCGTGGCGTGATGAAACGCTGCACCACCACTTCCTCGACACCCGCCGCCGTCAACTCGGCAATGCGCGCCGGCACGTTGTGCGTCGGTTCACGCAGAAACGTGGTGCTCAGGCCGGCATTGGCCGCATCGGCCTGATCCTCCCCATAACTGGAAGAACGCACGGCCCAGATAGCGTCCGGCTGGCTCTTCAGAAAGCTCGGCAAGCGCGGATCATTGCAGTCGTTGAGCGTCAGCGCCGCAGGCACCGGCTGCCCAGCCAGTACCGCCAGACGCAAACGGCCGCCCTTGGTGTGCGCGACGAACCCACACTCGCCCGACTCCAGCCATGCGGCGAACTCGGCCGGCGCATCGATCCACGGGTAATGACCCCAGCCGGGTTTCAGGCTGATGGTCAGATCGGCACGGGCTAGAATGGCGGACCAGGCCGCCGCTTGCGCGACACCCAGCACTTTGTCCTGATCGCCCCACACCAGCTCGACCGGGTCGGTGATCCATTCCTGCAGCGGCAACGCAGTGTCCGCACGCAGCTGATCCCAGAGCGGCACAAAGGCGCGGCAACGGGCATAGCCGGCGCCCATGCGCTGGTATTGCGCGGGCGTCCAGGTCTGGCGGGAGAATTTGTGGGCGAACAGCGTCGGCTTGTTCGAGAGCAGCCAGTGGATGGTCTTGCGAATCAGCAGCGGCGACATCAACGCCGGCAATCGTCGCTGCCACAAAAATGCGCCCACCGGCGCCAGCAACACGCTGCGGCAGAAGTGCCCCGGCTGCCGTTGCAAGGCGTGCAGCACCAGCAAGGCATTGACCCCGACCGCCATGATCGCGCTGCCCTTGTCCGTTGCCGCCAGCAACGCCTGGGCATAGGCCGCCAGGTCCTCGCAAGGGGCCTGTGGGTTATTGCCAAAGCCCGGCAACTCTAATGGCACCACGTCGTAGCGTTCAAAGTGCGGCAGCGCGTCATCCCACCAATCAGCAGCGCTACCGTTGCCGGCCAGCAGGTACATCCGGGGCTTGCTCATGGACGGTCCTCAGGCCAGGTCGCGCAGGGCTGCGTCGAGGGTCGGATAACGGAAGGTATAACCGGCCTCGACGAGACGATTGGGCACCACGCGCTGGCCGTCGAAAAACAACTGGGCCATCTCACCCGCCAGGGCACGCACCGGCGCGGCTGGGATGTGGAACCACACCGGACGCTTGAGCACCTTGCCCACGCGCTCGGCGAACAGCGCCTGACTGACGGTTTCCGGTGCCACCAGGTTGTAGGTGCCGCTCAGGCCCTCGTCATCGAACGCACGGGCGATCACTTGGATGACATCGTCGCGGTGCACCCAACTCATGATTTGCCGACCGTCACCCATCCGCCCGCCGAACCCCAGGCGAAACGGAATCAGCAGTGGCAACAATGCGCCGCCCGGGCCGAACACCACGCCCAGGCGCATTACCACCTGGCGCACGCCCAGCTCCGTGGCGGGCCGGGCCGAGGCCTCCCAACGCACACAGAGTTCAGCCATGAAACCATCGCCCCGGCTGGCGCTTTCATCGAGGCTTTCGCTGGCGTCGCGCACGCCATAAAAACCGACGGCCGAGGCCTGTATCCACAATGCGGGTTTGTGTCGGGCGTTTTTCAACCAGGTCATCAAGGCTTCGGTGGTGTTGACCCGACTGGCGATGAGTTGCGCCTGGCGCTTGGGACTCCAGCGCGGCCCGGCCACCGGCGCGCCCGCCAGGTTGATCACGATGTCGAAGGTTTCGTCATGGCCCAGTTTGCCCAACGCACGCAGACAGCGAGCGCGACCGTCAAACAGATACGCCGCTTTCAACGGATCGCGAGCCAGCACGCTGACCGTGTGCCCGGCATCGAGCAGTTGATTGACCAGCGTCTCGCCGATAAACCCGGTGCCCCCCGTGACCAGCACGCGCTTATAGGCGCCACCGGCAAACGGGTTGGCGGGCTTGCCCGCGCGTTGCATGCGCAAGGCCGCCACGCCGTCGCGAATCCCCGAGGCCGTGACCCCGATGGCGAACAAGGTCAGCAGCCAGCCGCGCCAGCCCAGGTCGATCCCGCTCAGGCCGGTGGGCAAACTCGCCCACTGAGCCAGTTGCACCCCGTACAGCGCGAAGAAGGCACCGCCGTTGACCGCCAGTACCGTGTGCATGATCCGCTCGATGGGCGGCAGTTTGCGGCTACGGTCCTCGACCACGAAGTCCCACAGCGTCAGACCGATCTCCAAGGCGAACAGCAACGCGATGACAATCGCCCAGGTGCCTTCGAAGGCCAGATGGGCAATGCCCAGGAACAAGATCCCGTAGAAGCACGAACGCAAGGCGTGGATCGACAGCTCCAGCCGCGCACTGTGACGATAGGGCAAGGCGACGGTCAGTTCGTGGTGATACAGGGTATCCAGCGCGCCCAGGATCGCCTGGGCGATCAACAGCGTGATGGCCCAGTCCAGCAGGGAAAAGTCAGGCATGGTTTGCATCACCTGGCGCATGGTCAGTCAGGGAGGTGCGGCGGTCATGGCGATAGAGCCAGAACAGCGGCGGCAGTAACAGCAGCAGCGCGAGACCGTCGAGCCACAAGTGCGACCAGACCCGCGCCTGGGCGGAAATCAGCATGTCCTGGGGCGCCCAGAGCAGGATGCCGGCGATTATCCAGGCCCAAGGCATGGCGCTTTTCAGGCGATTGCCGATGTGTACGAGGGCGAGCATGTACAGCGCGTAGCTTTGCAACGTGGCACCGAACAAGGCCAGCCACCAGACCTGCTGTGCGCTGGCCGTCGCGGGCACCGCGGCGGCGCCCCAGAAGGCCTGTTCGATGTTTTGCAGGTAGCCATCGAGCAAGCCCGAATGGCCTGCCCAGCTCAGGGTGATGCCGGCAAGCAGATGCATCAGGGCGGCGGCATAAAGCCAATTGACCAAGGCTTTGCGAAGGGTGCTTTGAGGGACTGGCATTCCGTGTCCTGAAGGCTTGCTGGAGGGTCGCAAGTCTAATGGAAAAGGAGGAGGCTTTATCTGGCTATTTGGATTGGGTGCACTCGTACAGCCAGGTCCTAGGAGATTTCCTTCAAGTTGTAGCGATGTTGGTGAACTTGTCCGGCTTGGGGCTCACCGCTAGTCTGGGTTTGTCACTGAAAAAACGGTGACACGGACGTGCAAGTCCGGGTAAAAGACGTCGCACATCGCTATCAGCCTTGATCAAGGCTTTTTATGGCGGTTGTGCGTGGGAGATTTTTCCGCAAGGAGGAATCTGCCGGGGTTCCGTCTGCCCGGTCTTGCACACCTACGTACAACTGCCACCTCATTTGCGTGCAAGCGAAAGAGTGACAGTTCCAACACTACAGATGGAGCTACACGACATGTTCAAAGTGACACCAAATCCGCCAGGAGATCCTGGCAACCTCTCTGACAAATCCTCGAAAACAAAAAAACTCGACGAAGCCGCCGAGCGCGCCCTCGACTACTACCTCAATCCCAAACCGACCGATGAAGCCTCTGGCAAAACCCAAACTGCCCACCTCTTCATGGTCGCCCCGGACATCGATACCGAAACCCTGCTGGCCAATGCTTCCGAAGACCTGCTGTCCATCAGCGCCATCGCCGCCGACCTGGCGGATGACGTTGAAGGCAGCCGCCGCAGTGTCATCCTGGCGATCAGCCGGATGGCTGATGGCGTGCAGTTGTTGGTGGAGCGGGCGATGGATCGGCTTGAGGTCCAGGCGTCGGGCTGACATTCCTGTGGTGGATTGAAAACCGCTTTCGCGAGCAAGCCCGCTCCCACACTGGATCTTTGTCGAACCGAAATATTGAGATCAACATCGATCAACTGTGGGAGCGGGCTTGCTCGCGAAGGCGTCAGCCCAGACACCTAAAGCCATAGACTGCATTCACACCATCGGTTAGCGCTGCATCCCCCAGCGTTTCACCGTCACCCGCTCCAAACTGTCGAACACCAGGTTCTCCACCAGCAACCCGATCAGGATCACCACCGCCAACCCGGCAAACACCTTGTCGGTGTACAGCTCGTTGCGGTTCTGGAAGATGTACCAGCCCAGGCCGCCCTTGCCGCTGGTGGCGCCGAATACCAGTTCGGCGGCGATCAGGGTCCGCCAGGCGAAGGCCCAGCCGATTTTCAGCCCGGCGAGGATCGACGGCAGCGCCGCCGGGATCAGGATGAACAGCACAAAACGCAGGCCCTTGAGCCCGTAGTTGCGCCCGGCCATGCGCAGCGTTTCCGACACACCGAGAAACCCCGCGTACATGTTCAACGCCAGCGCCCACAGCACCGAATGCACCAGCACGAAAATCAGGCTGTTCTGCCCCAGGCCGAACCACAGCAGCGCCAACGGCAACAGGGCGATGGCCGGCAGCGGATTGAACATCGACGTCAACGTGCTGAGCAGGTCGCGGCCCAACTGCGTCGACACCGCCAATGTGGTCAAGCCAAACGCCAGGACGATGCCCAGTAGATAGCCCTTGAGCAGCACCACCAGGGAAATCCACACCTTGCCCAACAGCTCGCCGCTGAGCAAACCGTCATACAACGCGCTGGCGGTCTGCAAGAAGCTCGGCAGCAGCAGGTCGTTGTTCTGGTAGCGCGCCACGCCCTCCCACACCACTGCCAGCAACAACAGGATCAAACTTTTGCGCAGCCAACCCTGTTGCCAGAGGCGCTGGCCCAAGGGCAACTCCCGCTCCAATGGCACGTGGGTCAGGGGTTGCAGGTCGACTTCGTACTCTTCGCGCGCAGGCGATAACTGGCTCATGAAAGGCTCCCCTTAATACGCGATACGGATGTCGGTGAAATCCAGCTCACGCTCGATTTCAGGCGGCTGACCTTCATTGAACAGCAAGCCATGAATCCGCCGCGCCGTGTGCTGGAACCCCACGCCGCCGAGGCTGTGCAGATCGTATTGATGGCTGTGGACTTCCGCCCGCACACGCCCAGGGTGCGGTGACAGCAGCAGGATGCGATTGCCCACCACCAACGCTTCCTCGATGGAGTGGGTGACGAACAACAGCGTGAAACGCACCTCTTCCCAGAGCAGCAGCAGTTCTTCCTGCATCTTGCGTCGGGTCAGGGCATCGAGGGCGGCGAAGGGCTCGTCCATCAAGAGGATCTTCGGCTGCATCGCCAGTGCCCGGGCAATCGCTACCCGAGCTTTCATGCCACCGGACAACGTGTGAGGGTAGGCATCGGCAAACGCCGCCAGGCCCACTTTGTCGAGGTAATGCAGCGCCCGCTCCTCGGCCTCGCGACGCTTGAGGGTGCCGGACGCCAGCAGCGCGAACATCACGTTCTGCTTGACGGTTTTCCACGGAGGCAGTTGATCGAACTCCTGGAATACCACGATCCGGTCCGGTCCCGGCGCGTTGACGGTTTGGCCTTGCAAGCGAATCTCGCCTTCGCACGGCGTGATGAAGCCACCAATGGCCTTGAGCAAGGTGGACTTGCCGCACCCGGACGGGCCAAGCAACACAAAACGGTCCGCCGGATCGACTTCGAAACTCACCTGGTGGGTGGCCCGTACCACGCGTTGTGGCGTGCGGTACTCCAGGCTGACGTTGTCCACCGACAGCAATGCCGTGCCGGTGGCGGTGGGATTGCTGGCCGCGTGGCCTTGCAAACGCGCGTTCATGACAATCAGCTCCCCTGCAACGGTTTGGCGTCCTGGAAGAAATAGTCTTCCCATGACGCCGGCTTGTTCTTGATGGCGCCGACGCGGTAGAGGAATTCAGCCAGCGGGTAGGTGTTTTTCGGTGTGACGGTGAATTCGATCTGCGGGTCGTCGATGATTTTCAACAAGGTCGCCCGGTCGATCTTGGCCTTGGTCACCCGCAGGTAGATGTCCGCCGCCGCACCTTTATCGTTCTGGGCGAACTCGGCCGCTTCGGTCAGCGCCTCGACGAACGCCTTGTAGGTCTTCGGGTTTTCATCGCGGAATTTCTCAGTGGCGAACAGCACCGTGGGTGAGTTCGGCCCGAGCACGTCATAGGAGTTGAGCACCACATGGACGTTGGGATTTTGCAGGGCCTGGTCCTGGAACGGCGGGTTGGAAAAATGCCCGGTCAATTCGGTGCCGCCGGCAATCAACGCCGCCGTGGCATCCGGGTGCGGGACGGCCAAGGTGTACTTGTCGAGGCGATTGAAGTCCTTGTCACCCCACTGCTTGGCGGCGGCGTATTGCAGGAAACGCGACTGCACCGAAACACCCACCGCTGGCACCGCGATGCGGTCCTTCTCGGTGAAGTCGGCAATGGTCTTGACCTTGGGGTTGTTGCTCAACAGGTAATAGGGAAAGTTGCCCAGGGAGGCCACGGCCTTGACGTTCTGCTTGCCACGGGTGCGGTCCCAGACCGTCAGCAACGGCCCGACGCCGGCTCCGGCAATGTCGATGGAACCCGACAGCAATGCATCGTTGACCGCCGCCCCGCCGGACAGTTGGGTCCAATCGACCTTGATGTCGATGCCCTCTTCCTTGCCGTGCTTCTCGATCAATTGCTGGTCGCGGACCACGTTCAGCAACAGGTAAACGATGCCGAACTGCTCGGCGATCCGAATCTCGCCCTCGGCGTGGGCGCTGGCCGTCGCGACCAGGTTGCCGGCCAGCAAACTGAAGCCCAGGCCGATGGCGGCGGCCAGCGGTGCAAAAGCAATGCGCTTGGACATGGTGATTCTCCGGGCTCTTGGCGCGAGGCGCAGCCGATCAGAAAGGGGCGTCGCCCTGGATGGTGGTGCGATACAGCTTGCGGCGCAGATGGCTCGGGCAACCGGCGGCCAGGTGGATCAGCGAGCGGTTATCCCAGAACACCAAGTCATGGGGCTGCCATTGATGGCGATAGATGTTTTGAGGCAACACGCTGTGGGCATACAGCTCCGTCAGGATGGCTTTGCTTTCATCCTCCGGCAGGCCGACGATGCGGGTGGTGAACCCCTCGCTGACGAACAATGCCTTGCGCCCGGTTTCCGGGTGGGTGCGGACGATGGGGTGCACGACTTCGGCCACCTGGGCCAGTTGCTCCGGCGTCAACGTCGGGCGCCAGTTGCCTTCGAATTTGGTTTCGCTGTAGCGCGCAGTGTAGGAATGCGCCGCCGAACGGCCCTCGACCGCTTTACGCAACGTTTCGGGCAAACCGTCCCAGGCCTTGTGCATGTCGGCGAACAGCGTGTCGCCGCCTTCGCTCGGCAGTTCCTGGGCGTGGAGCATCGAGCCGAGGCTGGGCAGCTCCTTATAGGAAAGGTCCGAATGCCAGAACTTGCCTGCATCGCCGAGGCCGATGGATTGGCCGTTTTCGATGATGTTGGACACGATGAGGATTTCCGGATGCCCGGCCAGCAGGAACTGCTTGAGCACATGGATTTGCAGCACGCCAAAACGGCGGCTGAAGGCGATGTGCTGTTCGGGGGTGATGCGCTGGTCGCGGAACACCACCACGTGATAGTCCAGGTGCGCGCGATGGATGCGGGCGAAATCCTGGTCGTTGATGGGCCGGGACAGGTCCAGCCCGACGATCTCGGCGCCGACGGCATCGCGAAACGGGAGGATGGCGAACGACTGCGGCGCGATGGTCGCGGCATTTGAATCTGGAGAAAAGGAAACGGCTGGCATACATCACTCCCACACAGCGCGCTTCAATGGGCGCGCAATCGATCAAAAACTCACGGGGTCACCGTGTTGGTTTGTGTCGTGCGGCGTGCCGATTGGTCGGCAGGTACGCAGGAGGATGACTTTAAAGCTATAAGAATTGGAATTTAAATACCGTTAATGAATAACGATATGGCGTTTAGCTCAGGTGGCAGAAACTGTTGATCGTTCCCACGCTCTGCGTGGGAACGCAGCCAGGGACGCTCTGCGTTCCGAAAGCGTGACGCGGAGCGTCACAGGAGGCATTCCCACGCGGAGCGTGGGAACGATCAACCTGAGAACTACCGCTCGTGCAACGCCTCGGACCGGGCCTTGATGATCGGCTTGAGCAGATAGCTGAGCACGGTTTTCTTGCCGGTGATGATGTCCACCGACGCCACCATCCCAGGGATGATCAGCAAGGGTTGTTGATCGTCCCCACGCTCTGCGTGGGAACGCAGCCAGGGACGCTCTGCGTTCCGAAAGCGTGACGCGGAGCGTCACAGGAGGCATTCCCACGCGGAGCGTGGGAACGATCAACCTGAGAACTACCGCTCGTGCAACGCCTCGGACCGGGCCTTGATGATGGGCTTGAGCAGATAGCTGAGCACGGTTTTCTTGCCGGTGATGATGTCCACCGACGCCACCATCCCAGGGATGATCAGCAAGGGTTTTTCAGGCGTGCCCAGATGGCTGCGTTCGGTGCGCAGCTTGATGATGTAGTAGGTGGTTTTCTTGTCTTCATCGGTGATGGTGTCGGCGCCGATCTGTTCCAGCTTGGCTTTCATCCCGCCGTAGATGGTGTAGTCGTACGCGGTGAATTTCACCGTGGCGTCCTGGCCGGGGTGCAGGAAGGCGATGTCCTGGGGACGGATTTTCGCTTCCACCAGAATGGTGTCGTCCAGCGGCACGATTTCCACCAGGTCGCTGCCGGGCTGGATCACGCCGCCGATGGTGTTCACCAGCAGCTTGTTGACAATACCCCGCACGGGCGACGTCACCAGGGTCCGGCTCACCCGGTCCTCCAGGGCCTTGCCGGTGGCCTGGGCCTTGTTCAGGTCGGTGCGGGCTTCGTTGAGCTGGGTCAGGGCTTCGCTGCGGAACTTGCCGCGGGTCTCGTCGATCTTGCGCTGCACTTCCTTGATCGCCGATTCGGCGCGGGGGATCGCCAGCGTCGTGGCGTCCAGTTGCCCACGGGTCTCGACTTCGGCGCGCTTGAGCCGCAGCACTTCCACCGGCGACACCGCGCCCTGGGCCACCAGCGGCTCGGACATGTTGATTTCCTGGCGTTGCAACGCCAGGCCGGAGCGGTACTGCGCCTGCTTGGACACGAACTCGCGCAGTTCCTGCTGGCGCTGGATCAACTGCTCCTGCAAGCCGCCGATTTCATCGTGCAACTGCTGGCGGCGGCTGATGTACAACGACTCTTCGCTGGCGGCCTGGCCCGGCACCGCCTTGAGCACATCGGCCGGGAAGTTCAGCGGCCGGTCATCGACCTCGGCGCTCAGGCGCTCGACTCGCAACAGCATGGACAGTCGATCAGCCTCGGTTTCGCCGACGTTGGAGACAAATCGTGTGTCGTCCAGGCGAATCAACGACGCGCCGGCGTCGACGATCTGCCCTTCCTTGACGAACAGCTCTGCGACGATGCCGCCTTCCAGGTTCTGGATTTTCTGGATCTTGGACGATGGGATCGCCTTGCCGTCGCCCTTGGTCACTTCGTCGATCTCGGCGAAGTTGGCCCACAGCATCAGGAATACAAAGAAGCCGATGATGCCCCAGATCGTCAAACGCACCACCCGGGGAGCGTCCTCGATCAGGGCTTTGTTGACCTCGGGCAGCGGCTGGCCGTGCAGCGAGTCGGAACCTTTGAAATAGCGGCCCACCCCGCCCTTTAAACCTGACTTAAGCAACACTGATCTGCCCCTTCTTCAGCGCTTCCATGACCGCGGCTTTCGGGCCATCGGCGAGGATCTGTCCACGGTCGATCACCAGCAGGCGATCCACCAGCGACAGCAAGGATGCCCGGTGCGTCACCAGCAGCACGGTCTTGTTTTCCACCACGGCGGCCAGGCGCTGTTTCAAGCGCTCCTCGCCGGTGTTGTCCATGGCACTGGTGGGTTCGTCCAGCAGCAGGACAGGCGGGTTGAGCAGCAGCGCGCGGGCCAGGGCGACGTTCTGGCGTTGGCCACCGGACAGGTTCTGCCCGCGCTCGCCGACTTGCAGCTCATAGCCTTGCGGATGCAGGCGGGCGAATTCGTGCACACCCGCCAGCTCAGCGGCCTGGAGCACCAGTTCGTCTTCGACGTAACGGGCGCCGGAGGTCAGGTTGTCCCGCAGGGTGCCGGCCAGTAGCTGGATGTCCTGGGGCACGTAGCCAATGTTGTAGCGCAGCTCGCTGACGTCGATCTGGCGGATGTCCACGCCGTCCACCAGCAAGGCACCGTCGTCAGGCTGATACAGGCCCACCAGCAATTTGGCGAGCGAGCTTTTGCCCGAGCCGCTGCGACCGATGATGCCGATTTTCTCCCCCGGCTTGATCACCAGGTTGATGTTCTTCAGCGCGGCGTTCTGCTGGTTCGGGTAGGTGAAGTTCAACTGACGGCATTCAATGGCGCCCTGCAGTACCTTGCGGCTCAGCGGACGCTCTTCGAAATTGCGCTCTTGGGGCAACTCCATCATCTGGTCGACCGAGGTCATGGTCACCCGCGCCTGCTGGTAACGGGTCAACAGGCCCGACAGCGAGGCCAGCGGGCTGAGGGCACGGCCGCTGAGCATGTAGCAGGCGATCAGCCCGCCCATGCTCAGGTTACCGGCGATGATCTGGTAGACGCCGAAGATGATCATGATCACGCCAGCCAATTGCTGGATCAGCAAGGTGATGTTCATCGCCAGGCCGGACAGCATTTTCACCCGCAACTCGAGGCGGCTGAGGGTGCCGATGGTCTGCTCCCACTGGTACTGGCGCTCGCTCTCGGCGTTGTTGACCTTCACCGCATCGAGGCCCGCCAGGGTTTCGATCAGGCTGGACTGGCGCTCGGCGCCCAGGGCCATGGTGCGCTCCATTGTCGCCACCAGGGGCTTCTGCAACGCGTAGCCGATCAACAGGGCAATGGGGAAGGCCAGCACCGGGATCCACACCAGGTGCCCGCCGAGGATCGCGATGACCAGGAAGATCAGCAACGTGAACGGCAGGTCGATCAGGCTGGTGAGGGTCAGCGAGGCGAGGAAGTCCCGCAGGCTCTGGAACTCATGGATGTTCTGGGCAAAGCTGCCGACCCGCGCCGGGCGGAACTTCATGGACATGCCGACGATGCGCTCGAACAGCGTCGCCGAGATGATCAGGTCGGTTTTCTTGCCCGCCAGGTCCAGGCACAGGCTGCGCAGCATCTTGAGGATCAGGTCGAACATATAGGCGCCGGTGATGCCCACGGCCAGCACCCACAGGGTCGATTCGGCCTGGTTCGGCACCACGCGGTCGTAGACGTTCATCACGAACAGCGGCGCGGCCATGGCGATGATGTTGATCAGCAGGCTCGCGGCGATGGCGTCGGCGTACAGCCAGCGGGACCGCTTGAGGGTGTCGCGGAACCAAGAACGCGCCCGGGGAATGAGCGTGCCGTGGTTGACGTCAAATTTATGTTGGGGTTGGGCGAAGAACACCTTGCCGCTGTAGTCGTCCGCCAGCAGTTCACGGCTGACCGTGACCTCTCCACCATCGCTTTCGCTGAGCAGCAGCCGCGCCTGGTCGTCACCGACCCAGCCCAGCAGCACAGCGCTGCGGCCGTCTTTGAGCAGCAACAACGCCGGCATGGCGATGGTCGGGATCTGCTCCAGCTTGCGTTGCAGCACCCGGCCTTGCAGACCGGCACGGGCCGCCGCGCGCGACAATAATTCGACGCTCAGCCGTTGCTTGGGCAGTGGCAGGCCCGTGGTGAGCATCGCTGCGCTGGCCGGCTTCTGATGCAGCATGCAGAGCGCCAACAAACCGTCCAGCAACGGGTCGTCGTGCAGCGTGCGCGGGTCATGAACTAGTTCGACTGGACTGACTTCTGATTCCACGCTCGGCACTCTGACTGATTAAAACAGGTGGTAGGACTCAATTCATCCCAGGCAACTGAACCTTGGGTTTCACGTCGTTCTGCACAACCGATGCCAACGGTGCGACCACACCCTGGCTTTTCAACAGTTGGCCCATGGTTGCCTTGATGCGGTATTGGGTGAACAACTGCACGTTCTTGATTTCCGCCAGGCGCCGGGAAGCGGTGAACAGCTCGTTTTCGCTGTCGAGCAAGTCGAGCAGGGTCCGCTCGCCAAGGCTGAACTGCCTCTGGTAGGCGGTACGCACGCTGGTGCTGTGGTCCACGTATTGCTGGGCGATCGGCACCTGGGCATTGGCGTTGTTCAGGGCGTTCCAGGCCAGGCCCAACTCTTCATTCAATTGGCGCAGGGCATTGTTGCGGATGTCCAGGGCCTGGTTGGACAGGTACGACTTGGATTCCAGGTCCGCCTTGTTGCTGCCACCGGCATACAGGTTGAAACGCATGCGCAGCATGGCTTGCCATTCATTGTTATGGCCGTTCTGGCCGTCCAGGTCATTGTCGGCCGTGCGGCCCAGCTCAGCGTCGAAACGTGGATAGAAACTCGACTTGGCGGCTTCGTACTGTTGCTCGGCGGCGGCGATGTCCGCTTCGGCCGAACGCAGCACCGGGCTGTTTTCCAGCATCTGGGCGCGGGCTTCGGTCAGGTTGGCCGGCAACAGCGCCAGAAAATCGGCGGGACGCTCCAGTTGATCGGGCAGTTGGCCGACAGCGCTGAGGTAGTTGGTCTCGGCATCAGCCAGGTTGGTCTGTTCGGTGATCAGGTTGTTGCGGGCCTGGGCCATGCGCGCTTCGGCCTGGTCCAGGTCGGCGCCGCTGCCCACGCCACGTGAGGTACGCAGCTTGATCTGGTCGAAGATGCGTTCGTGGCTCTTGAGGTTTTCCTCGGCCAGGCGCACGAACTCACGACGGGTCAGCACATCCAGGTAGACCTGGGCCACGGTCAGGCCGGTGCGCTCGGACGCATCCAGCAACGAGTAGGCACGGGCGTTGACGGTGGCTTGTTGACGCCCCACTTCGCTGGACGTCGCAAAACCGTCAAAAACCATTTGTGACAGGCGCAGGCTCGATTCACTGCGGTTCAGGGTTTCCCAATGGTTGTTGCTGCCCGACCGGGTGGTGACGCTATCGGTGCCTTCACGCCCGTACCCGGCTGCAAGGTCCACCCTAGGCAGGTAGCCGCCCTTGGCCGCCTTGAGTTGGTAATCCGCCGCGAGACGACTGTTCACACCGGCCTGGATTTCCGGATGGACATCCAAGGCCTGTTGCATGGCTTGCGGCAAGGTTTGTGCTTGTACGAGATTTGCGGCGAGGGCGAAGGGCAAAGCCATGAACAAGTGCGGACGCATGGTGTTTTTTTCCTGAACTCTTGTCTTGAATCACAGCGAAACGTGGCGCTGCATCGGATGATGGCAACCGGAATGACCGTATGTCGGAAAGTTCGAAACAAGAACTGGATCAAGCACCGAAAGGACAGGTCGCCGCTTAAATATCAATGTGACATTACTGAAGCGATTGTTTAGGATGGCCGACACAAGGTCAATAGTTTGGCATAAACAAATAAATCGAAACTCAACAGCCAAATTATTGACACAGCAAAGCGTCAAAACAACCTTACTTAGTTAAAGAGAACGTCCAGACCGCCGAGGCTCAGAGGCCCCCGGGTCCATGGAAGTCTACTGAACGTGGCACCCGGAGAGTCTTCAATGAGCAGTGTTATTGCCGTCGTCAAAAGCATTGTTGGTCAGGTTTTCGTCGTATCCCCAGAGGGCATCCGTCGCGTACTCATTGAAGGCGATCGCCTCTACACAGGCGACCAGTTGGACACCGGGCCGGCCGGCGCCGTCACATTGGAATTGGCCGATGGCCGTACCCTGGACCTGGGTCGCGATACCCAATGGAGCGCCAACGCCCCGGACTCGTCCACGGACCTGGCACAAGCCACTGCCCAGGCCGCGCCGTCCGTAGAAGAGCTGCAACAAGCCATCGCCGCGGGCGCCGACCCGACCACTGCCCTTGAAGCCACGGCCGCCGGTGCTACCGCTGCGGGCGCGGGGGGTGCCGCCGGTGGCGGTCACAGCTTCGTGGCACTGGACGCCACCGCCGGCAGCGTCGATCCGACCATCGGTTTCCCGACTGAAGGCTTGAGCACGGCCGCCGTCGCTGACAACAACATCAACGGTCTCGACACCAACGCCAATACCACAGCCAACACCCTGCTCAACGCGACACTGTCCCTGAGCGCCACCCCGACCCTGACCGAGGCCGGTGGTGTACTGGTCTATACCGCGACGGTCACCCAGGCGCCCCAGACCAATCTGACCGTGACCCTGTCCAACGGCTCCGTGATCGTGATCCCGGCCGGCCAAACGACCGGTAGCGTCAACGTACCGCTGGCAGCGAACGATACCGTCTACAACGACGCCAGCCAGATCAGCGTGAGCGTCACCGGGACCACCGGTGGCACCGGCATTGCCGTGACCCTGCCCACCACCCCGGCAGTGACTCAGATCACCGATACCATCGACACCACCAATGTCACCCTGAGCGCAGGCAACACGGTGACCGAAGGTGGCCAGATCACCTACACCGCCACCCTGACCAACCCGGCCCAGACCCCGGTAACCGTGACCTTGAGCAACGGCTCGGTCATCACCATTGCCGCTGGCCAGACGACCGGCACAGTGGCTGTGGATACCCCGGCCAACGACGTCTACAACAACGGCAGCACTGTCAGCACCACCATTACTGGCGCGACCGGTGGCAACTTCGAAAACCTGGTGCCGAGCACCACGCCTGCGGTGACCACGATTACCGATTCGGTGGACACCACTGGCCTGACCCTTTCGGCCAGCAACACCGTTACCGAAGGCGGGCAGATCACCTACACCGCGACCCTGACCAATCCGGCCCAGACCCCAGTGACCGTGGCCTTGAGCAATGGCTCGGTCATCACCATTGCCGCCGGCCAGACTACCGGCACCGTGGCTGTGGATACCCCGGCCAATGACGTCTACAGCAACGGCAGCACCGTCAGCACCACCATTACAGGGGCGACAGGTGGCAACTTCGAGAG